>NZ_JAUBTF010000050.1:0-59497 GCF_036702355.1 Microcoleus sp. D3_18_C4 | reverse complement strand
TTTACTCTCTATCTTGATTTTTTTGACGAGGTTAATAGTGCTTTAAGCTTTCAAACTATTCTTTTTTCTAGGTTCAGTTTTCTACCTTTAGTTCGTGGTTCAGTGAACCGCTTCCCTTCTGGCGCTTTATTAATATACTTATTCCGCAAGGTGTTGTCAAGCGTTTTGTGAAAATATTTTTGAGTTTTTGGGGAACCTATACACACCAAGGGTTTCGGCTGTCCTTCACCGCTCCGGTATCCCCTGGCTGACTCCTCTTTTAACTATGGGGTCTTTTTTTAGACCAAAATTACGGCTTTGGGGCAGACTCTCTCCCGCGAATCGGTAGAAGAACTCAGTGGTTCAATATGATGATGGGGCTTACTGGGACTAGAGCTAAGGCAAAGTTAGAGTGTAAGCTGTGAGGCTGCATCATGGGCTTAGGATGACAGAAGCAGGCTGGTGCATGAGTCATATATATGTAAGTGGTGTCTGCATTTCTTGGACTTTACTGAGGGACGTTTGGGTCTCAGATTGAGCCGATCGCCCTTAACAATTCCTCTGATTCAAAATCCAGAAGCTGACACGACACGGTACTCTAACCCAGATCAAACTCCCAGGAATCGATCGCCCGCAAATACACTCTTCTGAATTACACCCCGAAACTCCTTCAGTTACCCCAGTTATCAGCCTTTGATGATCGAGGGCGAGTTGGTATCCTCAACATCTACATCTAAAAAGTGCAAGTGACTCTCTTCCTCAGTATTGACAGCAATCACCAAACCTCTATTCCCCCAAGAAGCGATCGCCCGGGGTGAGGCGGGGCTGCTAAAACTCCCTACTTGAATCCCTTGACTGTTTAACACTTCTATCTGCCCCCCAACATCTGCCAACACCCATCCCCAATTAGCCACACAAGCAGACACAGGCAAAGTTTCAAGAGGAATTCGCGCTACCTTGAGTGGCCACAATTTCATCAACAGCACCGCCGCTTTACCACCTTGAGGAATTCCCAGCAAAGTATAAGGCTCAGGTGTCAACAGCATCTGTCCGACGCTGGCAGACAACCGCACAGAACCCACAGGCGTGCCACGACGAGTGTAAACTCTAAAAATAGTTTGGGGATTTTTTGGTTCGTTGTCCGGCCAAACTGCTAAGACGTGTCGCCGATCCAAAAACATTAATTCTGGTAAATAGTGTTCTGGTAACGGCACAGTAGCGATCAGCTTCAGCGCTTTTTTCGGATCGCCCGCAGTGCTGTTTCCAGCTAAAGAATAAAAACGCAGTTCGCCGGGAACCGCTACTGTCAACCAGTTGCCGTGAGAGTCGACAGCAGCTTTAAAAGCATCTGGACCTTGCCTCAAACCCATATCCAGCAAACATTGAGGCTCCCAAGAGCGCTCATTGAGCCAGTAAAGTTTTTGCGGAGTGAGAACGCAGCAGCCGTGAGAAACAGGTAAAATGCCCCGCACAATTTCCGCCATTAATGAAATAGAAGTAGACATTTCTCCTGTAACTAGCTGTTTTCCCGGCTGAGACCAAACCTTGACCTCTGTACCTACAGCAGCATATAGATACGTTTCAGTGGCAATTAAAGCGGTCAACGGTGCAGGAAGTATCAGTGGCTTTGGCTGCGAAAGCGAATAGCGCACAGTCCCAAGTAAATTAATAGCCGACTGTGATGCTTCTTCCTCTTCAACTTCCAGCAAAGAGTCAGTTTCCGATTTCAGACTTTTATCAATACTGGTTGTGGGGCTTTCCCAAGGAATAATGCAGTCGCCCAATTGCCTGACAGCGGGGTCGTACATGATCAGCCGCAGAGCTTGAGCCATTTGGGAAGCACTGGCA
The DNA here is from genome assembly GCF_036702355.1 of Microcoleus sp. D3_18_C4. Taxonomy (NCBI): domain Bacteria; kingdom Bacillati; phylum Cyanobacteriota; class Cyanophyceae; order Oscillatoriales; family Microcoleaceae; genus Microcoleus; species Microcoleus sp. D3_18_C4. The sequence continues at coordinate 57,670 of NZ_JAUBTF010000050.1, read as the reverse complement.
AAACGGCGGGCTGGCAGCTTTTCTAAAGATTTTTTGACTATTGCTTGCAAAGGTTCGGGGATGGCGTCGGGAAATTGCAAGCGTTGATTCAGGTGTGCCCACCTCAAGTCTCCGGGGGTTCCCCCGAAAGGGCGGTAGCCCATTAGCAATTCAAACAGCAGAATGCCTACTGCATATATATCTGACATCGGGGAAAAAAGACCGTAAAACCGCTCAGGGGCCATGTAAGCGGGGGAACCTACGGTAGCGTCGGGAGAAAGTTCTTGGTGGAGGCGAGTGGTACCAATTTCTGGCAGCCGACGCGCGATGCCAAAGTCAGAAAGCCGGGGCGACCAACCTTTTGCTCCTAAAGTTAGGAGGATATTTTCGGGTTTGATGTCGCAGTGAACTACGCCTCGGCGGTGGGCGTAGTCTAAGCCGGCTAAAACTTCCATGACTAGCTGTAAACCTTCGAGCAGACGCAAGGGGCGGTCTTGTTTGAGTAGGTTGCGGAGGGTTCCTCCCTCGCAGTAGTCCATAACCAAGTACCTGCCTGTAGCTGTGTGTTCTAGAGCTCGGCAGGTAACAATGTTCGGGTGCTGCAAGGTGATCAGAAACCACAATTCTCGCAAGAATTCGCTAGTTGGGGCTTTTTGATGACTAAGTTCTTTGAGAGCGACCAGTTGGCTGGTGAGGCGGGAGTCCTGGGCTGGAGCTTCTCGAACGCTGGCACAAAAGACTCGACCAAATTGTCCTTGTCCGACTAGCCCTAAAATGCGGTACTTAGAATGTTGCATCGGTCTAATTATAGAAAAAGCTTGAGCTAGTATTAAAATATGTAAATAATTCTGACAAAAATTCAAATTTTTGAATCGGTCGCCAGGTACAGCCTATGTTATCTCAGGTTCATTCTCAGCCTCCTTGAGAGCGATCGCACACTCGCACCTACTAAAATCCTTGAGCTTCGGAATCACTATCAATCTTGCCGGATGCCGGTATCTGATCGGGAACTACCTGTGGCTGCTATTTTAGTCGATCGCGACTATTACAGTTTTTTCAATGCCATCCAGAAAGTATCTAAGGTTTTAGCTTTTCAAGGCTAAGCTGGGGAATCGGGGCGAGGGAACAGCGATATGACCAAAACAGAAGTGCGGTTATGCCATAGGGGTTAGAGAGCCAGAAGCCGATGCTTTCGTCAAGGCATCTTAACCTTTTTGAGTGTTAGCCAAATTTTTTTGCGCTTTGAATAAGTTGATCGTAACTTGCTAAATACTGAAGTTGACAGGAGTAAACATCAATATGGTTAAAATTATTAAACTAGATCCCATTGCGGAGGAAATAGCAGTCGAAACCCGATCAAATATCCTGTCTGCCTTACTTTCCAAAGACTTAGACGTTCTCAAGGAATGCGGGGGGCGGGGAATGTGCGCTACCTGCCATGTTTACATTAAAGAAGGCATGGAAGGCTTGTCGGACATGAACCGCCGCGAGAGAAGAACGTTGGAAGTCATTACTACGGCTAAAGCCAATTCGCGACTTGCTTGTCAGGCTCAAATTATGGGTGAGGGTGTGGTTGTACAGTTGCCTGCGGGGATGTACATTAATGCGATTGAAAATGTCGAAGCTTTGATCGGTCGCCGGGCCCAGCAAGATTTATTACACCCAATTACGGGTCAAGTAGTTGTAGAATCGGGAAAGTTAATTACTCGTTCTATCGTTACACAGCTTAATGAAACCCGCTTTCAAGTAGGACAGTATTTAGTTCGGACTAAAGAAGCTTAAAACTGATATGTTTGTATTTTAGTAGTAGAGAAAAATCTATGTTGAGCCAACTTGCGCGTTTGAGCACGGAAACAGATGGACGCTACGCCAGTGCAGAAGAACTCCAATTTTTGAAAGACTACTTTCAGTCTTTGAATCACCGGATGAGTGCTTATAAAAAAATTCAAGCCTCTGAAACAGAAATTATGCGGCAAGTGGAAGCACAAATGCTGTCTCTAGACCCTAATTTATTTCGCCGGGGGGCTAACGATATGACTGAAAAGTGCCGTGGAGATATTGTGCGGGTGTTGAGGCATTCGGCTGCAGCACTGTTGATTAATGATACTGAACGGTTGCGCGATCGGCTACTACTTTGGTTGCAAACTATTTTAGGCGCTGTTCAAGTTAGAAATAGTGCAACCGTGACCTATGATGTGATGAAAAAAGTCCTTAAACAATATCTCACGGTGGAAGAAAGGAACCTATTTTTTCCGATTCTGGACATTAACCGCACATTGCTGGGCAAATAATCAAGGGGGTTGACCAGTTAACGCCAATAAACTGTGCCGTTAGGAAGAGTGGCTCCAATCAACTTCGCTCCCGTCAAATCCGCCTCAGTGAGAATCGCTCCCCGGAGGTTGGCTCCTGTCAAGTCAGCTTTCTGCAAGTTGGCTTTACTCAGGTTAGCTTTGGTCAAGTTAATTTCATGCAGGCAAGAATTAGACAGGTCGGCATTGATCAGGTAGGCTAGACTCAAGTTGGCTTTGCTGAGGTTTGCCCCGCTTAAGTTAGCTTCCATTAGATAAGCACCGCTCAAGTTGGCTTCGTTCAAGAATGCCTCTGCCATATTAATTCCAGTTAAAAGTTTGCCGCTCAAGTTTACACCGCTGAGGTCTGCCCCGCTGAGGTTAATACCGCTTAAATGGCTGCCATTTAAAGTGATGTTTCTCAGGTAGGTTTTGCTGAGGTCTGCTTTGCACAAATTGGCTCTATCCAAGCAAGCTTCGCTAAGGTCTGATCCGATCAAGCACGCGCCGTTTAAATAGGCTTGAGTGAGGTTAGTTCGCCTAAGATTTGCTTTCAACAGGTTGGCTTTGCTGAGGTTAGCACGGGTTAAGTTGGCTCCGGCTAGGTTGGCTTTGGATAATTCGGCTCCGGTGAGCTGTGCTTCGGTCAAGTCTGCCTCTTTCAAACTCGCTAGACTTAAGTAAGCATCTTTGAAGTTGGCTCCGTTGAGATTGGCTTTAATCAGATAGGCTTTACTGAGATTGGCCTCGGTGAGAACGGCTTTGGTGAGGTTAGCGGCGCTCATATCTGCACCTATGAGATTAGCATTGGGAAGATTTGCTCCGGTCAGGTTTGCCCAATTCAGATGAGAGCCGGCTAGGTTGGCGCCGGTGAGATTAGCACCGATGAGATTAGCTCCGCTCAGACTGGCTGCCATGAGGTTGGCGCCGGTGAGATTGGCTCCGCTGAGGTCAGCTTTGCTGAGATTGGCTCGGCTCAGATGGGCTTTGGTGAGGTCGGCCCCGCTGAGGTTAGCGCCGATTAAGTAGGGTCGTTGCTGGTGTTGGTTGAGGTTTGCCAAAATTAGAGTTGGGGCATCGCTGGAACGGTATAAATCGATCGGACTCAACACAATGCCGCGCAGATTTGCCAGTCTAAAATCTCTTTCGCCGGCTGCATATCGAGTTAGAAGTTCATTGGCGTCCATTAAGTTCTAGCAAAATGTTTGAGGTTTTGATGGCTTTTAAATTTTATGAGTTTCTAGAGTAAGTTATGAAGTTTCTAGCTGCTAGTTCTCATCAGGTTTTATTTGAATTGCTAAAACCTTATTTTTTAACTCACGAGCTTTTTTATAATTTAACTCACAGTTTTGATGATACGGTCGATAATATGGCTGCCCAAAAATCGATTTGACAGCTATTAGCAACAAACTAATAGCTGTCAAATAAGTCAGTTTTTTTGAAAAAGTTGACTGAGAATAGCTTCATGGTCTTTTCCTTCTTCGACCATAGAATCTGCTGGTTGGAGGCGCTCGCGCAGCCCTAAAATAAAGCGGTTGCAGTCCGAACCCAATGATTCGCAGGATGTTTGCAGGCAGTGAAGTTCTCGACCCGTAAGCTGACTAAAGAAAGAACTTAAAATACCTGCTTCTAAAAAACAGGCTGGTCGCTTAGACTTGGGGGCTGTTTTAGCAAAAAGAGAGTTGGCAATTTTTACTATTAAAAATCCCTGTTCGGAATAGCTGGGATCTAGATCAAATGTTCCCCATCCATGAGTTTTCCAACACTGCTGCAAGGACTGAAGAAATTCTACCATTTCCATTTCAGAAACTGGCTGACCGTAGTATTCGCTGACTTCTTCGCAAAAACGCACGTAGAAGTTTTTACCCCACCAGCGACCGCAGTTGAAAAGCACGAGGCGGGAGGCTTGACCTGTTTCTTTTTCTAAGCCAATATAAATAGCTTGAATCAGTGTTTCTGGGAGTGCTAAGAGCCGATCGCCCCGGCGGTTTTCGAGGAGACCGAGTTCGAGGTCGCCTCGGACGTAGGCATCGCTGGCAAAGTAGTTTCCCGGTAGTCGGGGCTGTTTGAGTAAGTCGGCAATATTAATCATCGGGAATTGGGAATTGGGAATCGGGAATTGGAAATTGGAAATTGGGAAGAAAGCTGATTATTTATTACCTTGGTCAATAATAATTGACTGTGCTTGGTCAAAAAATGGTTGCAATATAGCCCGGGCTTGCTCGGAAAGCAATTCTTTTAAACGAGTTTGCAGCAGATTGCAAACAGTTGCTTCGATTTTTTGAGTTTGGTGGGCTGCGACTATGCCGGAAAGCCAGTCTACAAGGCGCTGTTCGAGAAAATTTTGATCGTTTAGCAGCATAGCCATAGCGCAGTACCGCAAGACTAACACCCAATGTTTGAGCGATCGTTCTAAGGTTTCTTGTTTTTCGTCGGGGAATGTTTCTTGTAGTTTGTTGGCTACTGGTTGGAAGATGCTTGCTTCCTTCTCTCGCAAAAATTCGTAAATTTTTAAGCGCTGGACAAGGGTTACAGCTTGACGCTTAAAAGCCATGAGTTCTTCGCCTTTTAAAAAGCGGTTTTCTGCCTGATCCAGCAGCGCCTCAATCTCAGGGTGCATGATTTTAATTAAGTGGTAATCGGTAATTGATAAAAGGAAGGAAGTTCGGCAACGAGCTATGTACGGGATTTAACGGGTTTAACTAATGGATTTTGAGGGATGAGGAAAGATGGGTGAGGGAAGATGGATGAGGGATTGCCCTATTTTTTATTTTCCATTTGGCACACAGATTAAAACAGGTCAAATAGGTCATCAATGGTGACTTCTGCTTGTTCAGAAATAGAAATTACTGGCAAGGGTGGCGGTAGGGGTAGGGCACCTACTTCCGGAATTCCTTCCCAAGAAATAGCTTGAAAAAAGTCTGCTACTGGCTGGGTTAAACTCAGAAGTTGACCGGGAGTCGAGCCATTTGGGGTTTCTAAAGATTTTCCCAGCCAATTATAGTGACCAAAGAATTCTTGGACAGATTGGTCCAACCATGAAGTTTGACTTTTCATCTTTCTTCCTGCCTGGAGAAATCCACCATCGCACTTTCATCGCGAAATTGGTGGGAGGAAAGGCAGGGCAGGGGATGTGCCTTTCCAGGTTGTTTACCGCAATATTTCACCGTGTTGCAGTCGATTTTGAATATCGCGGGCGTTCGCACCTTCGTTGAGCCAGAATGCTGCTGCATCAATTTTATCTGGGTTGCCAAGCAGGAACTTGCAATAGGTTTCTCCCATTGAGTAACATTGGAGTTCTATGCAGCTCAGAGGCTTTTTGACTAAAGAGCCGAAGAAACCGGCGAACAAACCGGCGTATAGGTGACAAACCGGTTTGCCTACGTCGCCCAAAGTGCGAGCAACTGCTGAGTCAAAGAGGTTGATGAAGATGCAGCCGTGTTTGCGATCGCTCATGTCTACTTCCCAGCGACCCCAACCTTGAGCCGTGAAAGGCCACCACCAAGTTTCTAGCAGAAACATGAGATTTGACTGGCGAATGTTCTGGCTGTATTCGGCACTAAACCATTTTTGAAAAAATTCGGAATCTTGGAGTCCCCACTGGCAACCAATAGTATACATGATGACAGAGGACGCGGGGCCGACTTCTTCTTCGAGCCCCTCCACCAAACCGATAATGAAGTCTTCGCTGGTAAAAATGTTGCGTGACTCATTCCAGTCGTCAATTGTACCCATCTGGCGATCGAAGGCAAAAAAATCCTGAAACCTATAGTGGCTGTGAGTTTTAGGATGATTTTGCTTCAGTAACGATTCGCTGTGGGGGGAGATTTCTTTTTTGGCGGTAGAGACCATTGGCGGGTTATTCCTTTTTGGTGTAGTTTGGTGAAATTAGAGTCAAATAGAAGGGCCTGTGTATCCAATTTAACTTTATTTTTCTAAAGGCAGGCAGAGGATATAATTTTTTACTGCAATATAAAAATTAAAAATTCTAGGATGCTAAATTGGGGGGCTTGTTGGGAGTTCTGCCTGCGGTCAACTGCTCTCTGAGTGCTGACGAAAGTGGGTATAACCTTAAACGGGTATGTGTTATCGTTTTGTGCAAGCTGTCCACTATATATATAGGGCATATGGGGATGAAAAATCACGCTTGTATTGCAATAGGCATCAATCAATATCAGTTACTCCAGCCTTTGAGTTATGCCCAAGAGGATGCAGAGGCGCTGTACGGTTTTTTGACTGAGGAGGCGGGTTTTGCACCGGATGGATGTCTGCTGATGACCGATAGCTCGCCGTCGCTGTGGGGTCAATCTACCTATCCAAATCGGGAAAATATTCTGAGATTGACCCAAAGCCTGTGCGCGGAACATGTGCAACAGGGAGATTTACTCTGGTGTTTTTTTAGCGGCTACGGTGTCAGCTATGAAGGTAAGGATTATTTGATGCCGGTTGACGGCAATCCGGCTGACATTCAGGGTACAGGGATTCCGGTAGAGTTGCTGTTGAATACTCTGAAAAACGCTCCTACGGAAACGGTGTTGGTGCTGGTTGATATGAACCGCAGCCAGATTGTGAAAGCGGGGGAAACGATCGGCTCTCAAACGGTCGAGCTGGCGCGGGAACTGGAAATCCCGACGGTGCTTTCTTGCCGCCCTAATCAAGTTTCGCGGGAAACTTCGGCTTTGCGTCAGGGGTTTTTTACGACGGCGCTTTTGGAGGGGCTACGCTCGGGACAGTGCATGACTATTAAGGGTTTAGACCGTTTTTTGAGCGATCGACTGCCGGAGCTGTGTGACCACCATTTGCGTCCGAAACAAGAACCTTTGATGGTGGTGAATCCTCCAGGAAAGGCTAATTTGGTGATTTTGCCCGATGCTTCAGGGGTACCAACTGCTGCGTTGGCAGGACGCAACGGCAATATGGCGGTTGGTACGGCTGATGGGTTCGATCGCCCGCAAATGGCGATGGCTACGGCTCGAATGGATGTGCCTCCGGCAGTTCGTAACGCTCAGGATTCGTCGGTTGAGATGCCACCTGTGTCGCCACCAAATGCTGTGGGCCCGGCTGATGGGGGGGGCGATCGACCGAACTTGCAAAAGCCGGAGGATGAGCATAACGGGGGGTCGGATAAGTCATTTTTGCAGCAGCTAGTTTTATGGAGTTCAGCTACGGCTTTGGTGCTGCTGTTGGGTGTTTTTGTGACGAACAAATCAATTTTTGTTGGTCAGCAGGAAGGAGATCCTCGATCGCCTGCTAAAAATGCCGAAAACTCTGGATCTCAAAAATTTACTGGTACTGGGGGATCGCAGAACCAACCGCGGGCGCTGCAAGCGGGGACTGGAACCAAGCAGCCACCATCCAGCCAGCAGGTGTGGGCTGAGGCGAAAACTTTCCTCAAAGATGGTTCGGCTTCTAGTTTTAATAGAGCGGTGGTTAAGGCTCGAACGATTCCGGCTAGCGATCCGCTCTACCCGCAGGCTCAGCAGGATATTGAGCGCTGGAGTTTAACGATTTTGGATATAGCTAACGGGCGGGCTGCTCGGGGCGATTTCCAGGGGGCGATCGGCGCGGCTAAATTGATGCCGGATGTCAATCAGCCTGTTTACAATCAGTCGAAACAGGCGATCGCTCAGTGGGAGGAGCTATCCAAAGACCAGGATGTAAATATTGCTTTGCTATCGGCTGCTAAGCGTCAAATTAAGCGGGGGGTTGCCTCTTCTTACAGTAAAGGCATCCAGCAAGCTAATAAAATTGAACCCGGTCAGCCGAAGTATGCAGAAGCTCAACAGTTAATTGGAGAGTGGAGCGAAAGTATTCTCAAAATTGCTCAGTTGCGCGGCTCTCAAGGAAAGCTGAAAGAGGCAGTTGAAGCTGCTTCGCTGGTGCCGTCGGGTACTAAGAGTTATCAGCCGGCTCAGAAGGAGATCGCCAATTGGAAAACTAAGCTCCAACGCCAGCAGAAAAAAGGTTGATTTAGTTGATAATTTCTCGGTTTCCCACCGGGAAATTATTTTAGCGACTGGCCGAAGTAGGTCGATCGATCGCTCGATACCTTTTGATACTGCCAAAAGAGATCTACACATCGATAATTTAAAACCAATAATTTTATTCACCATTTCCCCTCCGCAGCTTCTGCGCTAGGGGATTTTATATGCTGCCTGGTAGGTTAGTTTTTGTAGAGCAAAAGATATTGTATGAGCTGTTAATGGGGGGTTGCATAATAGCGTGATGATTTTAAGTTTTTTTGCGATCAACCCATGATCCCGAAGGCGTGTATTTTCAGAGCAGGCGAGACGCCTAACCCTAGTCCCCACAAGGTCTCAAATTGTGCAACCAGGTTAATTAATATTTTAAATTCACGTCCAAAGTTCCCTAAATCTGCACCTGCACCGTCACAAATGAGTTGTCATTAACAATAAGCATTGGTGTTAAAATGTTTACTAAGAATCATGAATAAAGCCTAAATAAGTTAAGTTAAAATTAACTAAAACAGTTAATTTTTGAATTCTATTCGGTATGTTTATTACCTAAGTTTATAGTTTATTTTAACTTAAATCATCATCAAATTTAACTATATCGAATTGCTATCTCAGGCAAGTGGCTAAGGCAAAATCGCTTTAAACAATTGGGTATGCAGAGTTAAAAATTTTTATCCCTCTTCGTGGGCTATTAGGAGCGATCGACGGATGGAAGACTGTTTAAACTTGTACTGTTTTTAAATTATGAACAGTGACATATCTGTTATGAAATATACAAAAGGAGCCGTTACTGGCAATTCTGGCGGAGGAGCGATCGCCCCCAATGAATTCAGGAAACAGATTCACCGCCACAGAGTACAAATTATCTGGATTCGCAAGCTGCGAGTCTTCGTTAGCCCGGAGATGATAAAGCTGCCTTAATTAACACAAATAAGGGCTTTGCACGAAAATCAAAAAAATATTTTCTTGAGAAACAAGAATAAAAACTTGCTCGCTTATTGTAGCCGCGGTAACAACACGTATGCCTGAAGTTATAGTCCACAGCCAAGTCTACGGGATGATCTAAATCAATAGGGTGATGTGGCAGTGTGGGGGTGTTAAGAGGGGCGCTCGAAGAGGAATGTTCCCGGAGCGATCGCTTCCCAATCGGGGAGTCTAAAACCTAGGAAGGCAAGGAGTTGGAGACAATGCTGAACTTTTTGAGTTCAGGAAAGTAGCGTTAGCACTAAACTCTGCCGTATTGTGGAAATCGAGCCAAATTTGTAACAGTTCTTAACTATAAATAATTCTGCCAAAACTGCTAGCATAGTGACACTTTTGCTAGCAAAAACAGATAAAGTAAATAAAGTTGGCTAGCTCTAGACCCCGCGATCCCCAGGATGGGGATGTTGAATCAATTTGATTCATACCAACTGGTTTTAGAGTTACAATCGGAATCAAAGCTTCGCTATTTAACTGAGTTCTTTACTTACTTTTACTTTCAGCTATGAACGTGGATTTTATCAAAGCCCAAGTCAGGTTGCTACAGGGTGCAAGTTCATCGGAGCGAGAAACCCTTATTAAAAACATCGGCGTCTGTGCTGGCGTGATCCGACCGGGAGAGTACGTGACGCCGCAACGGAAGCACGCTATCACTCTCTGGCTGCAAACAAATGCGGTTCGCCTCCGGCTTCCCCAACTTCCTCTGGACTTATCAGGCCAAAAGCCTTAACAGGGAAGTCATCAAGAGGTAGGGACAGAATCAAAGAAATTAGTCAATCTTACCTAAAAGTGCGTTTTTATTGAGCTGTACAGGATCAATGAAACACGATTAAGATTGAAAAAATGTTTGTAGGGAAAGTTGGGCTCGAAAACACGCCTGTGGAAAAGAAGCGGCCGACCGCCTTGCTAGAAACAGGAAGTGAACGTCAAACCTGCTCTAAAAGTAGATTTGAGTAAGTTTCACAGAAAGGATTATTCTGCACAACTATAACCTGGGTTATTTGCTTTTAGATTTGAGATTCACGATTTAGCTCGTACTGGATAAATTTGCTATTTGTGGATCGCCTGAAAAATTATCCTATTCAATAGGTATAACTAATTACAGGGGCAGTCATTGAACTGCCCTTACTTTTGAACCCCGATGCGAAACTGCTGGAAGTTACAATAAAAACATCTACTTGCAGATAGAGTTTAGGCGAACTCTCATGTAAGCTGCTGCGGATCTATATTATTTGGTATGTTCGAGAGAAGCGGAGAGGGGGAGAGGAGTTGACGAGCTTTAATAGGGAATTAATATCATCAAACAGAACGAGTTATAGCAATCCTTGCAGGAGTCGTACAAAGATGTAGGGATAGTGCCTTTCTTTGCCTACCCCGGCCTCATGGGGGCAACCATGGGGGGGTTGGCCCCTACAAGAATTACATAAAGGATTTAGGATGGCTATATTACAATTCACTTGCTTTCTAATATATTTTTCCACAAAAATACTGTGAGCAAAAAACAAAAATTTCCTTATTTAGTTGGTTCCCGATGGACTTCACACCAAAAAACTTGGGGGTGGCGACACTTTCAAGTCGTCAACCGAAAAAACGAAGGTAAATGGGTATTTGCAGAAATGGTGGCGGCTTGCGATCCAAATGTCCGTTTTTGGCTGAACGCCGCACAGCTCAAAGACAGATCCCTGTGGCAAGCTGGATGGCAGTCTACGCAAGAATTAGAGGAACTAGAAACTGCCGACTAAAAGACAGGGTTGTGGGGTAGAGTGAGGGGAACTTCCGCCGCCTCCTGCTATCGTTCCGATCCAAACCAATACGGAGTGAAACTTTGCAGGTTTTGAAAAATCTTTTACATGACTACAAGTTCGGAAACCCTTATGTGGCAGCGTTTTTGCTTAAGTAAGTCGGTTGAATGCGTTTTGTAGGGTAGTGTACTTTTTTCTCTACTAAGGCGATAAGTTAAATTGACTAAGGTCGATCGTCCCATATTTCCAGCGGCACAGGGCGCAACCTTCCCGCTACTTCTACACTCGGCCAATTCGGATCGAAAGTCAAATTTTCCAACGTTCCATCGCTGTGAATTACAAATGTATCCTCAATTTTTGCTCCCGACAAACTCGGATTCCAAGCCACAGCCATATTTTCTGCCAAAATATCTGAAGTTGCCGGATTCGCCACAATTTCCCGCGCCAAATATCCGGTAGTTCCGCCTTGATGATGTTCCGCAATTGCTTGAGGATATCCGTGTTCTTCGTAAGCAGTTTTAAGCGTATCATAAACCGCATTCAGCGTTACTCCCGGTCGGCAAAAATTTAGCGCGGCTGCTTCAATTTCTCTGACTTTTCGGTGTAACTCGGAATGCTTTTCTCCAAGAAAATCGAAACAGACAAATCTGGTTAAATTTGCATACAAACCCCATCCCCTAGCGCAAAATACTAACATTGCTTGTCGTCCAATTTGTTCGGCGGTTGCTGTGGCGTGGCGGTACAGTGGCAAACGCCTTTCTCCAGCAACTAAGGTAAGTGCTGGATGCAAACCTCTCGCCCACAAAGCCTCTGCACCGGCTCCCGCTAGCTGATATTCTGTCCATGTTGGTTTGGCTGCGGAAAGTACCTCTGTCATCGCTTCGCTGGCTAAACGCCCGACTCGCCGGTATCGCTCTAATTCGCTTGACATCATTGTGTGTTTGCGGGATTGTAAAGATGCGATTATTGGTGTTTCTTGGGAAGAAGGTCGATCGCTCATGACGTTACCGCCACCAGTAATTTCTTTAACAAAAGCTTCGCGCTGTGCAACATCAGCCCAAGGATATATGTACATTTTAAAGTTGGCTGGCAACTCCTCGTCCTGCAAGCGTTGAGCTTCGATTTCGTCAGTGAGAACCCAAGCTGTTTCAGCGGTGATTAAAAGTTCTGCCACTCCGGTTTCTGCGGTTAGCAATACTGTATGGGAACCGCCGGCTGTGGCCCAGGCAAACCAATCAGTGCCTCGCAAGCGAAGGGATCTCGCTTTTGTTTCGGTTAAGGCTTTGCGGATGAATTCGAGTTTTAGATCGACTTCTTGATTTAATGAGTTTATCATTAGCTTTATTGCATATAAATTGTATTTTTTGGGCGGGCGGGACGCCCACCCCACAATAATTGAATCAAACTTTACTTGAAAATTTAAATGCGTTTCAGCTTATATTGACAGATACGGCTTGCAGTTCTTTAGCTTTTTCTTCGGGTAAAGCGTCGTTGGCAAACATTCCGGCGGCGAGTTCGGTTCCTGCGAGGTATTTTAGGCGATCGCTCGATCGATAGGGCGGATAAAATTGGGCGTGCAAATGCGCTTCTGGATGGGGTTTCCCATCTGTGGGCCCTTGAAACCAAGCCATCAAATAAGGGAACGGGCGATGCCACAAACCGTCATATTTGAGGGTGACTGTTTTTAAGGCTTTTGCGAGTGATTGACGCTGTTTTTGGGTCAAATCGATAAATGTAGCAGCGGGGGCGATCGGGGCAATCCACACTTCGTAAGGGTAGCGAGCACAAGCGGGGACAAAGGCGATCGCCTCTTCGTCTAAATAAATAATTCGCTGTTTGTCGGAAATCTCTTTTTGAATCAAATCTTGCAGCAAACCGCTACTATTTTTTTGATAGTAAACCGATTGACATTCTAACATCCGTGCCGGCACCGGTGGCACGAACGGATAAGCGTAAATTTGACCGTGGGGATGGTGCAAAGTTACTCCGACTTCGACGCCGCGATTTTCAAAGGGCAAGACGTATTCAATTTCGGGATTGCTGCCGATAACTGAAGTGCGATCTGCCCATACTTCTAACAGCAATTCTAAGTGAGATAATTCTAAAGAGCCGAGGGAAGCTAGCGGATCTTGAGTAAAAACAACGACTTCGCAAATGCCTTTAGCTGGCAAAGTTTCTACAATATTTGCCGGTGCGTTTTTGGCTTGCAAAGTCATCGAGGGAAAGCGGTTGTCAAACACTGCTACATCGTAATCTCCCGGCGGCAATTCTGTCGGAAACTTAGGGTTAATTGTAGCTGCCAGCGGGTTGTATTCCGGCGGCGGCATGAAAGTTCTTCCCTGACGGTGGCTGGCGTATGCTACCCATTCCCCCCGCAAAGGATGCCAGCGAAAGTGGGGGTTGGCCTCTACGGGTTCATTGCTGGGACTTACGGCCGCGATACCTTCTGGGATTGGGTAGCGGCTGTACAGTGTGAGTGGGCGGCCGTCTGGTTTTAGCAATGTTTGGGCGTACATTTTTTGTAGGGGCGGGCGATCGCGTTTAATATATGTTAGGAGTATAACTTCGTGCTTTGAGAATCCGCCCCTATCTAAAGTCGCAAATTATGTTAACAAGTTTAGTTTGCAGTACCAATGTCAGCCTACCCTGTGCTATTGTGGAACCGGCCGGAGAGCCAGGATCTGGATTCAATTTAAATGCGTAGCAGCTTACGATCGCAATTCTCAATTACCCAGTATATTTATTGATCGACTATTCGATCGAGCTTTTCCTTAACCAACAAGTCTAACAACGATCGCAACACAAACAAGCCACCGAATCCCGAAACCGCAAAAGCTGCGATCGCCCCCGTTTGATATCCGCCCACCAACAGCACTGCACCCGACAAAAACACAAAACCAGTCAGACAAGCGAAAATTAGAGCTTTTAGGGCTAAATTCATGCGTTTCAAGGCTCTTTCGCTCTCGATATTTCGAACTCTTATTTGCAACTCGCCATCTTCTATCCGTTTCTCTAAACGTTTGAAAAAAACTTCCGCTTTACTTGGCTGCTGCAACTTATATTTAATAAAACTTCGCGCTTGCCTTGCCAATTCTCCGATCGCATTTCCTCGCCCCTTGCTCACCGCAATACTTTTGACAAAAGGCTGAGCGGATGCTAGGAAATTATAGTCAGGGTCGAGAGTTCTAGCAATGCCGTCGAGAGTCGTCACCGACTTGATAATAAACATCATTTCTGCAGGCAAGCGAAACGGTTGCTGCTCGAACATGATATAAAGTTCGTTCTTAATTTCATTAAAAGCTTGAAAGTCGATCGGCTTATCAATAAACTTATCCAACAGAAAAGCAATCAACCTGCGTACCGGCATCATATCCGGCATCGGCTCAACCAAGCCGATCTTAATTAAAGTATTGATTACCTCGTCAGTATCCTTTCTCATCACAGCAAAAAAAGTCTTAACCATTTGGTCTTTAGCCAGAGACTTCACCTCAGCCATCATCCCAAAATCGTAAAAAATCAAGCTACCATCTTCTGTCACCGCCAAATTTCCCGGATGCGGGTCAGCTTGAAAAAAACCGTCAATTAACAACTGTTTCAAATAACAGCAAATTCCAAGTTGATTGAGCTTCACAATATCGACTCCAATCGCCTCTAAACTAATGCGGTCGTCCACCTTAATCCCTGGTGCATATTCTAGAGTTAGCACTTTTTTAGTAGTGTATTGCCAGTAGACTTTCGGGACAATAATCTGAGGATATTCTCGAAAATTATGGCTAAAGCGATCGGAATTTTTACCTTCTTGCAGGTAGTCAATTTCTTGATATAAAATCTTAAAAAACTCGTGATAAATAGATTCTAGGTCATATTTGCGCGTCGCAGGCAGATAGCGATCGCAAAAACGCATCACTTGGCGCACCGCCTTTACATCCAAATCAAATAAACTTTCCAAACCCGGACGCTGCACCTTTACAATCACATCTTCCCCGGTGTGCAGCCTTGCTTTGTGCACCTGTCCCAGACTCGCAGCAGCGATGGGCGACGGGTCAAAATCGCGGTACAAAGCATAAATATCCTTGCCTAACTCTGATTCTACAAGAGCGATCGCCTCTTCCGAACTAAACTGAGGAACCCGATCCTGCAACTGTTCGAGTTCCTTCACATACTCGAGCGGCAACAAATCCGCCCGAGTCGAGAGAGACTGCCCGATTTTAATAAAAGTCGGGCCTAAATTCAGCAAAGTATTGACCAACCAATGAGCGCGAATTCTTCTTGTATGAGGCGAATTATTTTGCAGCAGTGCGTCCCACCACAAAAAAAACATAAACTTTCCCGCCGCTGCAAAAATGTCTATTTGCCGTGCCAGTGGCGAATATTTAGAACGTTGCCAACGCAGGGTTTTAGGTGCTGCTTTTGTGAGCATAATATTGGCGATCAAATTCCATGCACCATGACAATTTTTAGGGAACAATCCAGGACGCAGAAACCCGCTGGTACGAAAATACGGGTTGCAGGCTTTTGAAACAGTTAAAAAACTCAGTTTTTTTGGTCTATCTTGCGTAATATCATATCCGACTATACAATTATAATTAAGTTCCTAGTAAGTAATACAAGTCCTGATTAATTCATAAATATAGGACAGTCGTACTCACTACAAACAGGCGCTAATTACGGGCCAATAACCAGACATAATATAAGTCCTGTGGAAAATCAGCAATCGAGAACCGGCAATTTAGACGGCAACTAGATCAACAATTCAAAACAGAGGACTTGGTAGTGTTTACGACATTTCCAAATCTCTCTTTTCTGGCAAGTCTTCTAATTTTGCCTGTTCGCTGCCAATTCCCAACAACTTCTCAACCGAACTATTCTTCTACATTACAGAGTGCCACTGCAAATTGCGGCAGAGTCAAAGTAAAAGATGTGCGCCACAAAGTGTCAGCTTCTGAACTTTCGACCGGACAGCTTGATACATCAATAGTACCATTCAAGTGCTGCACTAAACACTTTACCAGCGCCAGACCCAAACCCGTACCGGCGATAGCTTGGTCAGTAATGCCAGTGCCACGGCGGAACTTATCAAAGATGTGGGGCAAATCAGCAGCAGAAATGCCACGCCCGAAATTAGAAATGCTCAGGACAATATAGCCGGCTGCCTCAGACGCCTCCAAAACTACCGCCGTTCCAGAAGCAGAGTATTTTCCAGCATTCGTCAGCAGTTCCAGCAGTACCCGATTGAGAATGTCCAGATCAGTTTCCCAGCAAGGGGTCAACTTGGGCAAATCCACCTTAAGAGTCAATTGCTTATCCGCCCACTGTTTTTCAAAATCCCCAGCTAAATCTTGAAACAAACGGTTGAGATCGATTTTGATTAGAGAAATCGGGACTTGCTGAGGCTCAAACTGCTTGAGGGCCAGCAAATCGTTAACCAGAGCAGTTTCCTTAGAACACTGCTGTTCTAGAATGTCGAGATACTTAGTCCGATTCGCTGACGGCTGTTCAGCTTGTTTGAGCATCAGAATCGCCAGCTTCATGATTGTTAAAGGGGTACGCAACTCGTGACTCAGAGTGCTGAGAAACTCGTCTTTAATCAGCTTCAATTTCCGCATTTGCTCTAGCTGATTGGCAGATTGTTCGTACAGTTTCCCCTGCACGTCGAGGCTTTGCTGCAACTGAGAGGTTCTGTCGAAGACTAAGGTTTGCAATTCCTTAAGCGTTTGAGTTTGGATAATCATCTTGCTCACTTGAGCGCTGATTGATTCGAGAACTTCTAATTCTTCCGGGTTCCAATTGCGCGGCTTCGAGTGCTGCAAAACCAAGAAACCCAAAACAGTTTCCTGGTAGCTACGGCCCGTGAGGGGAACCAGCAGCAAGCCGCGAATGTCTTGGAGTTTCAAAATTTCTGTGGCCGCTTCTTGTTCTTTGCCGATTAATGCGCCTGCATCAGCGAGGGCGAGGGGTTTGGGTGCGCTGTGGAATGCTTGGTGGCACAAATTAGATTCTGACAGCCAAAAAGCGGGATAGTTATTTGGTTGTGAGTTGGGGATTTTGGATGGGGGATTAGCAGTTTTATCTTTGTTTTTTGTTTTGGATGTTGAGCTTTTTTTTCCGGTAGCGCTTTTTGCTATTGGCTGTTTCTTTGGATTTTTTTTTGCAACGGATTCGCAAACTAATTCGATTTTCGCTTTGGGAGTTTGATTGGGGGAGCGAGTTGTAAATAGAGGATCTGTATATTTCAATAGCAGGATTTGGCCTCTATCTACTTCCAGGGTATCGACGGTATTTTCAATAACTTGCTGCAATATTCGATCGACTTCTGAATTTGTGTCGATCGAGGCAGCAACTGACCTGAGTAGATTTTTGTATTTAGCTTGTCGCTGTAACTGTTTGTTTAAGCTGGCAATTTCTTGAGTTTTTTGAATGTGAGAAATCGCGCTGCCGATCGCGTCTGATGCTGCTTCAAGGCGCTGCCGATCGGCTACCGACCACTCGTGAGGTTGCGACTTACCAACAATCATCATCCCATTTACAGCCCCTCCAAATCGCGCAGGCCCTGCCAGAATTGCCCGAAAAGGCAGCGCAGTCACAGGGGAATTGGGCGATGAAGCTGCCGGAATATCAAGATAGTCGGATATCGCCACTATCTCGCCGTCTGCTAGGACGTTTGCCCAAACAGGATGTTCGAGTGATATGCTAGGCGGTTTTAATCTAGGGGTTTTGGGGTGTTCCGGTGTTTCGGTGGAATCGGCAACACCGGCAACATAGGGGAAATCGCTGCTATTTTGCCAGTAAGCATTCGGATGTACTACTTTTTGGTCAACCACAGCAGTAACTAAACAGAAATCTGCCCCCCATGCAACCCCCAAAGTATTGGCTATTTGCAGCAGGAGGAGTTCTCGATCAAAGCTGGTGGCGAGAATTTGGCAAATTTGTCGCCCAAGAAGGGCAGGATCGACCTGGAACTGCATAAGACGATCCAGAAATTTTTGGACTGATACTGGTTCTGCGATTTGCGGAAAATACAAAGTGCAAGACTCTGACGGCGATCGGTCGATCGAAGTAAAGTCTTGATTTCCCTGGCGATCGATCATGGCAACCAAGCCTTTATTCTAAGATGTTTGAGCCGGCTCCCGCTGCCAATCTAGAACCTTTCCATAACTGTCGGCTTGACCGTTGTTATGAGCCTGCTTTCTGTGTTTGTGCAGCCGGTCGGCGGGTCGCTCGATATGTAAAAATATACCCAGATCTGACCGAGTTCTATTTTCCTGTTTTCTACCCTTTGATCTGTACGGGAGGAACTTTAGCATCCTTTACCGGATGATTATCAACCCCATTCCCGCTAATTTTGACGGCTATTAGTAGTATGAAGGTTTTCTAGAGACCGCTTAGTGACACCCATCTCCTCACCCTGTGATGTTTCCTCTTTAAGTTTGTGATCTTAACAAATTTTTATTTTGATACAAATCGGCCGATCGAGTAATGCCGATCGCAAAA
This sequence comes from Microcoleus sp. D3_18_C4, assembly GCF_036702355.1. Lineage (NCBI taxonomy): Bacteria > Bacillati > Cyanobacteriota > Cyanophyceae > Oscillatoriales > Microcoleaceae > Microcoleus > Microcoleus sp. D3_18_C4. The sequence continues at coordinate 39,214 of NZ_JAUBTF010000050.1, read as the reverse complement.
ATTCAAAATCCCCAAATTATCACTCATAACTATAGCTGAGAGTTTCCGAGTTTTGACTCAAAAACTCATTTTTCACAACACCGAGAGCAGCGCGGCAAACTCTAGGCTTAAATTTATCAGACTTACCTGCTTACTTATTTTGTGCTTCCTGTTGGGCTTTATCGCTATTTTGGCGGTAAAGTGCCGTCCGGTTCTGAGCCGTTGTGTAGCGGGGATGCTTGGAAGGCACGGCGGCCATCAAATCGGAAGCTTGCTGCCACTTAGCAGCTACGACTAACCAATCCTGGCGAGATTGAGCGGTTTTGCCTTGGGTGGCTGCTTGTTCGGCTACTCGCACTGCTTGGGCAAAAGAGTCAACAGCAGAATTAACAGTCTCCTTAGAAATTTTCAAAGCAGGTTTTGCCTCCGAGGAAGGGGCAGTTGCTACGGCTTGGGTGGTGGCTTGTTTGCTGTTTGGCACTTGGGAATTAAGTCCTTTGTAGATGGCAGTTGCTGCTGCAAGCAACAGCACGGTCAAGCTGATGCCGCCGACGATACCGCGCTGAAATTGCCGCGGTTGCTGCATCGATCGAGGTATAGCCATTCTCGGCAAACCCCGCTTGCCTGCCACAGCTTGTCGTTCGTGATGCTTGCTCAGAGCTAAACGCTTGAACAAATTCGGCTTTCGGAGTTTAATTTCTTGAGACCACAAAAGTTGATTATCTGGATCGCGGCTAATTTCTTCCAGCCACAGCAGTTGGTGTTCTCGGACAAGCCGGCTGTTGATGTTGACTCGGCGAATATTGTGGGGCGAAATGCGTTCCAAAATTTCTCGGACTCGATCGACCAAACTAGACTCTTCGAGCAGTTGGGGCGTTGCAGCTTCGCACAGCAGTTGCAGCACGCCGTCTGCAAACACGGCTCTGGCCCTCACCCCTACCTGTGCCAGTTCGTCATTAAGGATTTGAATAATCGATGCAACCGAGCCCTCGCGAGCTTGTCGAGCAATGTCATCTATTGGATTTGCCATAAAACTATCTTGACGCTTAGCAATTGTTAATTGTTAACCCAAAGTCTCGGATCTAATTTTTACTCATACAGGTTATCACTGACACTGCCAGGTTAAAATAAACAGATGCAAATCTTGCATACCGATCCACTTAAAATTATCACCACAGCATCGAGCGAGGCTAACAGGAAATAAACTATGGGTAAAGTAATTAGCGGTCAAATTTTTGTTGTAGACGACAACATCGATACAGATCAAATTATCCCGGCAGAATACCTGACCCTGGTTCCCTCGAAGCCGGACGAGTACGAGAAACTAGGCAGTTACGCGATGATTGGCTTGCCCGATCGCTACGGTAAGTTTATCGAATCCGGTGAACAAAAAACCCGGTATCCGATTATCATAGCGGGCGAAAATTTTGGCTGCGGTTCTTCGCGGGAGCACGCTCCGATAGCTCTGGGGGCTGCTGGCGTCACAGCGGTGGTAGCTTTGTCTTACGCACGCATTTTCTTTCGCAATTGCTCGGCTACTGGCGAATTGTACCCGATCGAATCAGTCGAGCGACTCTGCGACTTGTTTGTAACAGGCCAAGAAGTGACGATCGACTTTACAGCAGAGGTAATTGTCAACCACACTCTCGATCGAACTTTCTCACTCAAACCTTTAGGAGAAGTAGGCCCGGTAATAGATGCCGGAGGGTTATTTGACTACGCGCGCCAAACGGGAATGATTGCGGCTCGCTCTTAACTGTTAAAATCCCTGCAATGTAGGGTGCGCGGCTCTGCCGTCCACCTTACGAATATCTCTTTGCTCAAACCCCTCCCATCTAGGGTGCGTGGCACTTTTCTCACATCGAGTCAATAAAATTCAATAAAATACGCTGGTGAGCAATGCCAAAAGGTCGCACATCTCCTGACTGCTCAGAAAAGCATTTTCCCGCCCGAATCTGCTCCGGTGTCAACAACTTCATATCCCAACCTTCAAGCAAAACTAAATCGTTGACATCCGCACTAAGTTGTGCATGAAAAACGTGGCGAACCACATCTTTTTCGACATCACAACAGAAAAAAGAAACACTTGCAGGAGCATAACTAATTTCTTCTTTCAATTCCCGCAATACAGCCACTTGGGCAGTTTCTCCCGGTTCCAAGTGTCCGCCAAACAAAGCCCAATGTCCGGGATACCTGATATGAGGAATATCGTCTCGCAACTGACAGAGAAACTTGCCGTCTTGGTACAAAATCGCGATCGCAACGTGAATTTTAGTCATGTGTTAGAAAGAAGAGAGAAGGCAGAAATTGCTGTAGAAGCGGGTTCACCAACATCTGTAAAATTAACTAAAAATATAGGTAAACCCGCCCAGACCCTAATATTATGATTAATGAACTTTTAAGATAAATAAACAGCTCCCAATAGCCCAATCACAACTATAAACCTTTGATTTTTATGAAATAGACTTACTTATGGAAATAAATTAGCATCTTCGTATTGTTATTTATTAGCTGCTGGAGTGCGCTTTAATTGTTCCATTTCCTCAACATAAACTTCACCTAAATCTTTTCCGGCCAATTCCTTCAGAGTAATACTCTTGTAGCGGACTTCTCCCTTCAGCAACACTTCATCCCCAAGCTGGGGCAAATCTTGCTTGGTTAAAATCCAAATACTGCCCGTACCATCCTCAAGTTGATAAGCCGCATTCCCCACAAACGGAGCGCGATTTTCTACCTTTCCCCGAAGATAAACTTCAGCATCCACTTGCCGCTTTTGTTGAACGTCGCCAATGCTAGCAACATTAAAGCCAAGATTAAGTTGAGACAGAGGTAAATTGCCACAACTGAAAAAACCGCTGGCGAGGATTAGCGATAAAGAGCCGGTGCAGAATCTTTGAACCCAAACTTGCTTAATTGCAGTAGTCATTGGTCAACTGAGTTGAGATTTGAGATACGACTTACTTTAACAGAATCCCAAGAATCGATCGCAAGTAAGAAATTTCTCTAGTGTAGTCCTTGGCGGGGATTAAGCTAAAATCTAAAATCGTCAGCCCCTAACCCAGAGTCTACAATGGATGCCAAAACTGCTCAAATACTAGATGGCAAAGCTTTAGCGACAAAGATTCAAACCGAGCTGAGCGATCGAGTCCGCACCCTACAACCCCAAAAGGGGCGTCCTCCCGGACTTGCGGTGCTGATGGTGGGCGACAACCCAGCTAGCGCAGCCTATGTTCGCAACAAAGAGCGAGCCTGCGCTAAAGTTGGCATAGCTTCCTTCGGCCAGCATTACCCAGCCAACGCTACTCAAGCCGAACTAGAACTTGCAATTGGGGCACTCAACGAGGACGATCGAGTAGATGGCATTTTAGTTCAATTACCGCTACCAGAACACTTAGATGCCATTTCGCTGCTGTACCAAATTGCCCCCGACAAAGATGCTGACGGACTTCACCCTGTAAATTTAGGCCGTCTCGTGCGCGGGGAGCAAGGCTTGCGGAGTTGTACTCCCGCCGGAGTGATGCGGTTATTGCAAGAATACCAGATTGATTTGAAAGGAAAAAACGCCGTTGTTTTGGGCCGCAGTATTTTGGTAGGTAAACCGATGGCGCTGATGCTGTTAGAAGCCGATTGTACTGTTACAGTAGCTCATTCGCGGACGAAAAACCTAGAATCGATTACCAGCCAAGCCGATATTCTAATCGCCGCCGTCGGCCGCACAGAAATGATTACAGCTAATATGGTCAAACCTGGATCAGTAGTAATTGATGTCGGTATTAACCGCGTTGTCAATCCAGACGGTACGAGTCGTTTGGCCGGAGATGTGGACTTTGATGCTGTTAAAACAGTAGCGGAATTTATCACGCCGGTGCCGGGAGGAATCGGGCCGATGACTGTTGCTATGCTGTTGGAAAATACCGTTTCGACCTACAGTATTAAGTAGTAATTAGTCCTTATAAATACACCTAACGTAGGGTGCATCGCTGTCGAAAATTCTGGTGAAAAATCGATCAAGTTTTCAGGAAGCCACGCACCCTACAACTACACCTAATGTAGGGTGCGTCGCTGCTGAAACTTTTGATCCTATTGGAATATCTAAGGGTGGCGACGCACCTGACTTTACCGTAGGGTGCGTCGCTGTGATATTGTCTATCGGATTTGCAGATTTAAGGGTGGCGATGCACCCTACTGCTTGACCGCAACAACGCGAATTCGGCGATAATCTGCACTCCAATTACCATCGCGGTACAGCGTCGGCCGCAAACGTTCTTCAACTGCGTTAATTACCTGCGATCGCACATCATCAGACAACCCCGACAAAAACCCGCCAGCAAACATCTCAATCCAATTTACCATACCCGCGCTGCCGCCTTCTAGGGGAGTCGGGCGATCGAACAAAACGGCATAACCCACCTCAAATCCCTGCTTTTCCAAAAGCCCAGCATACTCGCCAATACTCGGAAAATACCAAGGATTAAGCGCTTCAGGCTCCTGACAGCCAATTTCTGACAAAACACTCAAAAGTGCGCGGACGATCGCCCCCACGTTCCCCTTACCCCCAAACTCAGCCACAAAACGCCCTCCCGGCTTCAGCGCTTTTTCCACACAATTAATCACAGCATCCGGCTGTTTAATCCAGTGCAAAACCGCATTAGAAAACACAGCATCTAACGGCTCTTCTACTTGAAAATTCATCGCATCCGCTGCATCGAAGTTGATGTGAGGGTAGTTTACTTTTGCCGTGGAAATCATCGACAAAGATGAATCAATACCTTGCACAAAAGCACCACTTTGAGCAATTTTTTCAGTTAACTGCCCCGTACCGCAGCCCAAATCCAGAATTTGTTCACCAGCCTTCGGATCTAGTAACTCCAAAAGCGATTCACCGTACCGCCAAACAAAAGCATGATTTCCCTCATAAAGAGCGGTATTCCAAGAATTTTGTGCCATGATAACTACCCTAAATCTGTCTTCTCTTTCTCTGTGTTCTCTGTGTTCTCGGCGGTTAACAAAAAACCTTCTTCACAAAACAAATCAAATTATTTGTTAGCGAGTTGGGCGATCGCACTTCCATCAATACGGCAAACCCTAATATTTTCCAAAATCCGCGCTCCCTGCTTTTGATAAAAAGCAATTCCCGGCGCATTGCCAGTATTAACAGTCCATTCCATTCGCCCGCAATTTGTGGACTCAGCAATTCGTGCCAAAGACTTTGACAGTGCTGTACCGACTCCCATACCGCGCATAGGAGCTAGGACAAATAAATCATCAAGCCAAAGACAAGGCTGCGCCAAAAGACTTGAATAGGAAGCATAAAACATCGCAAACCCTACCGCTGTGTCGCCAACTTCCGCCAACAATACTCGCACTAGGGGAGACTCGACAAATAGTGTTTGCTTCAATTTGTCTGCTGTTGCTTCTAAAAGATGTGGAACTCCATCGAATTCTGATTTCTGCGAAATAAAAGCCAGAATTAGTTCCAAATCTACCAGCTCTGCTTCTCTAATTTTGATATCCAAATTTGCCATTTTTTGATTCTGAATTTCGCCTATTAATCACTGTATGAAATATCATCATTAATGTCCAATATATGTTTGACTAACAACTTATACTTTTAAAGTATCAATCATTGGGACTTATGGAACTTCGGCATTTGCGTTATTTCATTGCAGTTGCAGAGGAACTGAATTTCACTCGCGCAGCCGAAAAACTGCATATTGCCCAACCACCGCTGAGTCAACAAATCCAGCATTTGGAGGCAGAGTTGGGGTTTCAATTGTTTCGCCGCACCAAGCGGACGGTGCATTTAACTGCAGCGGGACAGGTTTTTTTCGAGGAGGCCGGGAAAATTCTGCAGCAAGTCGATCGAGCAATTCAACTCGGCCGACAAACCAGTCGGGGCGAACTCGGCCAACTGACGATCGGCTTTGTGAGTTCTGCAGCACACAACGTGGTTCCAGCGATTTTGCAGGCGTTTCGCACTCGGTGTCCCGCCGTCAAACTGGAACTGCACGAACTGACGACAAACGAACAGTTGCAGCGGCTGCGGTTCGGGCAAATTGATATCGGCTTCGTGCGCCCTCCGGTTGAGGAAGATGGGATAAATTCTGAAATCGTTTTTCGAGAACCGCTGATCGTGGCACTGCCAGAAACGCATCCGGCGGCCGATCGCACGAATGTTGAATTACGCGAACTTTCCACGGAACAGTTCATTTTATTTCCGCGTTCCCAGGCTCCGGGATTGTACGATGCGATCGTCAGTCTTTGTCAGCAAGCAGGTTTTAGCCCGATCGCAGCTCAAGAAGCAATTCAAATGCAAACCATTGTGAGTCTGGTAGCTGCCGAGATGGGCGTGGCGATCGTCCCGGCGTCGATGCAAAATTTCCAGCGCAGCGGGGTTGTTTACAAATCTTTGCCAGAATCAACCTGCATTGTGGCGATCGCTCTGATTTGGCGCAGCGATCCAACGGCGGCGGTGCAGCGGTTTTTGGAAGTCGCCAGACACATCAGCGGATTTAAGATTTGAGATTGTAAATTTTAGATTGACTGGCAATTTGACAAAGTTATCAAAACTCAAAGATTTTCTGTGCAACAACACCCGTAGAATGATTAATTGATGCTCGGAGTTCGAGCAACTACTGCCGTAAACGTCGGCACCATGCGACCCGAACGGCTCACAATATCCCACATAACTATTCAGTACAAGAGAGCAAGGGATGGTATTGGCAACAGAAATGGGTTCGTCCCAACCGGAATCCTCTTTCGACCTATCTACTTATCTAGTCAATCGAAAAGAGGCGATCGAGGTAGCTCTCGACAGTGCACTGCCGGTCATCTACCCAGAGAAAATTTACGAAGCAATGCGCTACTCGCTGCTAGCGGGGGGCAAGCGCCTGCGTCCGATCCTGTGTCTGGCTAGCTGCGAACTGGCCGGCGGCACTACATCTATGGCAATTCCGACAGCTTGCGCTTTGGAAATGATCCACACGATGTCGCTGATTCACGACGATTTGCCGGCAATGGACAATGACGACTACCGACGCGGCAAACTGACGAACCACAAAGTTTACGGCGAAGATATCGCCATTTTGGCTGGCGATGGTTTGCTGACCTATGCTTTTGAATTTATCGCTACTAAAACTGAGAACGTACCCCCCCAACAGGTGTTGCAGACGATCGCCCATTTAGCGCGGGCATCGGGTGCTGCTGGATTGGTAGGCGGTCAGGTGGTTGATTTGGAATCGGAAGGAAAGACAGATGTTTCTCTGGAAACTTTGAATTACATTCACGCTCACAAAACAGGCGCGCTGTTAGAGGCCTGCGTAGTTTGTGGGGCAATTCTGGCTGGGGCGTCTGCTGCAGATTTGCAGCGGCTGTCTCGTTTCGCTCAAAATATTGGGCTGGCTTTCCAGATAATTGACGACATTCTGGATATTACTGCTACCCAAGAAGAACTGGGCAAAACTGCTGGCAAAGATGTTCAAGCAGGGAAAGTCACTTATCCGAGTTTGTGGGGAATTGAGGAGTCTCGGCGCCAAGCTTCGCAGCTTGTTGCTGATGCTAAGGCTCAATTGGCAGTGTTTGGGAGCAAAGCTCTACCGCTGCTGGCTATCGCCGATTTTATTACCAGCCGCAGTAACTAGAAATACTAAACACTATGCAGGAAATTTGCAGCGGCATATTCAACAATCATGTACTCGTGGTTGCTTTGCTCGCTTGTCTGGCGGCTCAGATCATGAAGTTGCCGATCGAGTTGGTCAAAAATCGCAAGTTTAATCTTCAGTATTTGGTAACAACGGGGGGAATGCCCAGCGCTCACTCGTCTTTTGTGGGCGCTTTGGCTGCTGGAGTCGGACAAACGATGGGATGGGAAAGCCCGGATTTTGCGATCGCTGCGATCTTTGCAATTATTGTGATGTATGACGCAGCAGGCGTCCGCCAAGCAGCAGGCAAGCAAGCTCGCATCCTCAACCAAATTATTGACGAGTTTTTTGAGGAAGATCACAACCTTAATGAGGCTCGCCTGAAAGAGTTGCTGGGACACACTCCTTTTCAAGTGCTTGTAGGTTTGGGGCTGGGAATCACGATTGCTTGGATCGCAGGGCCTGCATATTAGTTAACTGTTAACTGTTAACTTTTAACTGTTAGTTGTTGACTGTTAACTGTTAACTAATCACTACTGACCGAATTCTGCTTGCAGAATATCGTCATTGTCATCGGCGATCGTGGCGACAATAGTAATAACCCGAGAAATTTCCCCGGCCGAGATTTCGGCGATCGTCCGAGTCGATATTACCGCAACTTGATTGTCAACAATGGCAAAATGAGATTCCAAAGTAGACAGCCAATTCATTTCTAGAAGTTTCCGCATTAATTGAGCTTCATTCTTCGCTGGCAACTGTAGTACAAAAGCCCAAACAGTCAAAGTATCCTCTTCGGTTTCGCCGGTGAGTTGCACGAACACTTCAACACTGCCGTACTTAAACTTCCAAAGATGTCCGCCAGCTTCACTTTGACCGACCATCACTTTTTGGTCTACAGCCATGCTGGCGATGACAGTTTCAATTTCTTCTGCATAGGTGACGGCTGTGGCTTTTTCGACCTGCTCGGAGGCGATCGCGCTTTCACTCGATTGGCTTTCTGTGGAAGCTGTTTGTAGGTTCGGCTCGCTGGTAGTCATGATTATATTTAGATGGAAAACTATTCCAATAATCAGTTTACTTGCTATGTTCTTCAGATTGTAAATTTTAAATCTTAAAGCTCCGTCCAGAGTAACTTCTTCCTAGGCTCTGCCTGGGAACCGATGTCCAGAGGCTCCGCTTTGCTTAACTACGAAAACTTGAGGCAGAGCATCTGGATCTGCGTTACCAGGCAGAGCCTGGTAACGAGTACAAATTATGACTTTAAATAACTGGTTCCCCGGCTATGCCTGGGAACCAGTATATCTCGCTTGTTTGCGGAGGCAGACGCAAGTTTGACTTGCAAAGCGGTTTCAACCAGGTTCGCGATCGTTTTTAAGCCTTGGGCTTAGTCGCCGGCTTCTTCTCAATGGTATTCAAGCCGTTGAGGAACATGGGGACTAATTTCTCCATAAATGCCTGCGGGTCGCGGTTCCAGGCGCGCTGAGCTACATCTACTCTGGTCATTTGCAGGTCGGGGGCTAGCAGGGTTGCGGGCAAGCGTTCCATCAGGTATTGCGGGCGTTCCCACATCGGCATGGTGTTGGCTATATCTACTAGGCGGGTGACGCGGCGGAGTTCTGCCCCCAACATGATATCCATTCCCGATTCAAAAGCTGCTTGTTCGATCGCCACATACTTGCGCTTTGCCTGTTCCACCTTCTGGCGGTGTTCCGGGCTTTTGGCAGCTATGGAGGCGAGCCAGCGGTTGCCCCAGCGGACGTGACCAGCTTCTTCGGGAAAAATCTTTTCGATTGTTTCGCGGATTTTGATGTTTTCTGCGCTTTGGGGAGCCTGTTTGAGGGCGTGGATGTGGGCTGAGAAATACTCGCATCCTCGCTTTTCGGTGACATTGATTGCGGCTAAGGCTGCAATTATACCGTCATCGAGGTTGCGGTATTGCTCTTTGTCCAGCAGGCGCTCAAATTCGTCAATGTAGGAGACTCCTGGCGGCGTTCCCACCTTTTGGCCCAAGTCTACCAGCAAGTCGGTGAGCCACATCGCGTGTCGCGCTTCGTCGGAAATGTGCCGGGAGAGGTCGCGCACGAGTTCGGCCGGTTCGCCGTCTAGCCGTTCGATCAAGTCGGTGAGGTCTTTGCAACTGCGCTGTTCGCTAAACCGATAGCGATTGAGGGTGATCAAGTGAATTTCGCGATCGCGCACTACATTAGCTAAAATTTCGCGCGCTCCCATAGCGTTGCGAAGCTTGCGGGGATAGGCAACAGTCATGCTTTTATGTTGTTTTGTAAAGATACTTGTATAAGTGTAACGCAGTTTTTCGGCTTCCTAATTCACTCGCAAGGCAGAAAGTTATTGTTTAGCACGGATATTCAATTTTATACAGACAATTTTTTTACTAGCTCAACCAACGAAAATAATTTGGAGTTGCGAGCCATACCATTTTAGATGTTAGATTTTAGATTAAAAATGACTGATGACTATCAGGGTTGGGAGCTTTTATACAGTTAGATTATTTTTTTAAACTGCTATCACGCAAGGGTGGCGCGGATCGCAGAAAGCAATCTCACGCACTCAAAACTCTTCAGGTTCCGTCGAGTCTGAAGCCTCAACACTAGCAGACTCTTGTTGAAATTTTCGCGCCTCTTCTACTTCTAACCTAGCCAAAGTTGTCGCCACATCGGCTAACTGTAAAGCCAGATTCATCCGACAAACCGGGTTTTTTTCCCTCCAGAGGTCTTTTGCCAAGAAATGTACTCGATAACGAAACATTTTAATTGAATTTGGCGGAGTAACTTTCACGGTCATAGTCTTTCTTCGGTTGAAGTTTGAATGCGGAGCAGCACCCGTTCTAGCTCCAAGTAAACAAATGTCAGCATGATTACTTTATCTTCATCGGTGATTGTAACACTACAGGTTGCCGATCGAGGTTCAACGCCTTCGTGCCTGACAACTACAGTATATTTTCCCGGCTTCAGGTTATCAAAATTCACATCAGCTTCAAACAGGTCAACTGTCTCCTCGGCCAGCACTCGTCCTTCTTGAGTCAGTAAAGTGACAAACGCAATGCCGTCAACTGAAGTCATGGCGACGTTACTCTGATTGCGGATCATCACAAAAATATCGGACATCGTTTGGTCATTGTTAATTGCTAATTGCTAATTTAGAATGAGTGCAGAATCTCACAAAAGAAGGAGCATAAATACAGTGAATCCTTTCAAGTTTTTGCTAATTTTGACTGTTAGTGCAGCGGTTCTCGGTTGGGGAAAAAGTGGGGCCGTAGCTGCTATCTCAAATATCTCTGAGATTGAGCCTCGTTTGCAGCTTCACGGCGTGCGGGTTGCTCAAAGGGACGATCGCAATTTAAGCAACTCGAAAGGTACATTAAAAGAAGGCAGTGCCCTCTCTATCGATCCTGATGAAGTTACGGGCATACCAAAAGCTGAGGCGCGACAGCGTTTCATTTTGAATAAGATATATCGGGTTCAGGAAGGCACTACCGCTGACGATTTGTTTATTGTTGATGAGAAAGCAAATAAATGGGCTGTAGAGGATGTCTCTGAGGCTACAATGGGCCCTACTACTAACAGCGTTGCCCAGATAGTGTCGGGTAACGGGAGAGTCTGGGCGTTGATCCAGAAGTTCTAAACTTCAAAAAAACGCCGCTTTTAAGGGCGGCGTTCTTATTAATTAAAAATCACAGGTTAAAAATGGTATAATTACCAGTTTTAACTTTTAATTTTTAATTGTTAATTTTCTAACAGTCGTAGTAGAGAGCAAACTCGTAGGGGTGAGGACGCAGCCGCATCGGGTTGACTTCATTGTCGAGTTTGTAGGAAATCCAAGTTTGGATGAAGTCTTCGGTAAATACGCCGGTTTCAGTTAAGAAACTGTGGTCTTTTTCTAAAGCTTCTAAAGCGCCTTCCAAGGAACCGGGAGTCGAAGGAATTTTGCTCAATTCTTCAGGGGAAAGGTCGTAGATATCCACGTCCAAAGGTTCGCCCGGATCGATTTGATTCTTGATGCCGTCAATGCCGGCGCACAGCATGGCTGCAAATGCTAAATAGGGGTTGGATGTAGCATCGGGACAGCGGAATTCTAACCGCTTGGCTTTGGGGTTGGTTCCCGACAACGGAATCCGCACTGATGCCGATCGATTTCCTTGAGAGTAAGCTAAGTTTACAGGCGCTTCAAAGCCTGGAACTAAACGCTTGTAGGAATTGGTGGTGGGATTGGTGAGTGCCAAAAGTGCCGGTGCGTGCTTGAGAATGCCACCAATGTAATGCAGTCCCATTTGACTGAAACCAGCATATTGATCGCCTGCAAATAAAGGTTGGCCGTCTTTCCAAATCGACTGGTGAACGTGCATCCCGGAACCGTTATCGTTAAATAGCGGTTTGGGCATGAAGGTGATGGTTTTGCCGTATTTTTTGCCGACGTTTTTGATTACGTATTTGTAAGTCAGCAAGTAGTCGGCGGCTTTTACCAAAGTGTCAAAGCGGAAGCCGAGTTCGCATTGACCGCCGGTGGCGACTTCGTGGTGGTGCTTTTCGATTGGTACGCCGCATTTTGCCATTGTCAGCAGCATTTCCGTTCTCATGTCTTGTGAGGTATCGGTTGGTGCTACTGGGAAATAACCTTCTTTGTAACGCGGTTTATAGCCGAGGTTGCCACCTGCTTCTTCTTTGCCGGAATTCCAGCGACCTTCGATCGAATCTACGTAATAGTAGCCGGAATTTTGGGTTTGGTCGAAGCGAACGTCGTCAAAAATAAAGAATTCTGCTTCCGGGCCAAAGAATGCTGTATCGCCAAGACCGGTGGAAAGCAAGTAGTCTATGGCTTTTTGGGCAATGGTGCGCGGACAGCGACTGTACGGTTGGCCGGTGCGAGGTTCTTTGATGCTGCAAATGAAGCTGATGGTAGGTTCTGCCATGAACGGGTCCATCCAAGCGGTGGTCGGATCGATGACCATCGTCATGTCTGATTCGTTGATGGCTTTCCAGCCCCTAATGCTGGAACCGTCGAAGGGTACGCCGTCTGTGAATGCAGTTTCGTCGATTTGGTCGTGGTACAGGGAAAGGTGTTGCCAGATCCCCGGCATATCGATGAATTTGAGGTCAACGATCTGGATCTTATTTTCTTTTATGTAGTTTAAGGCTTCTTGGGGTGTCTGGAACATGACTTACTCCTGATATTGGTTGTTTCTTGGCGATCGGCCGATTTCAGACTGTTTGGGCGATCGTAGGCCTTCAGTATCCACTATTTTGTATCTAGGGCTACAAAATTCTGAAATAGGGGCCCAGTGCGGCCGGGCAGTTTGAAATTCTTGCCCTGTGGATTTTTCGACTGAAGATACAAGGCAAACGGCTGAATTTTACGACAGTTTGCCACGGATAGACTACCCTTCGTGAAAATCCTATCTCAAATCTTAATCAAACGCCGATTTGTAGTAGTCTACAATAGGCGGTCTGTCTCAGATAGCAAAGTATTGATAAAGATTTTTGGGAGAGAAACTTATGCGCGATGCAGTGACGAGCCTGATTGAAAATTATGATGTTGCTGGTAGGTATTTAGACCGAGATGGTATCGATCGGTTGAAATCTTATTTTGCAACGGGCACGGCACGGGTACAGGCGGCGGCTGCGATTAACAGCAATGCTGCGGCAATTGTTAAGCAAGCTGGTATCCAGCTATTTGCTGAACAGCCAGAACTGATCCGTCCCGGTGGAAATGCCTACACGACTCGTCGCTACGCGGCTTGTCTGCGGGATATGGACTACTACTTGCGCTATGCTACTTACGCCCTGGTGGCTGGAAGTACCGACGTGCTCGACGAGCGCGTGCTGCAAGGTTTGCGAGAAACTTACAATTCTCTCAGCGTTCCCATTGGCCCGACGGTGATGGGGATTAGCATTATGAAGGAGATGGTTAAGGCTCAGGTGGAAGCTGCTGGCTTGTCTGTGGGGCCTTTTTTGGATCAGCCTTTTGATTACATGATTCGCGAATTGAGCGAACAAGATATTTAAGTCAATTTGCTAATTCTTTTAGCAGCAAATTGCACTTGTGGCTGGCAGTTAGCAGCAGTTGGATCGATCGCTTTTTTTGGCCTCACCGCCTCCAAGCGATCTTTTTTTATGGGTTATACAATTTTAGATTAAAGATTTCAGATTAAAAATAATAGATTAAAAATAATAGATTAAAAATTTAAATAATTGGGAATGACTGATGAATTAAGGGTTTGGAGCTCCCCTACAATTGCATTCTTGTTTGAAACTGGTGCTAAAAATCGTCAACACATCCCCAGACGAGGCATTTGTCCAGGGGATTTTTAGTTTGACCCAGATCCACTTGTGCGACGGTTGTTGCTTCTACTTCGCCATTGGGGTAAAGAATGTGGATGATGTCACCGCTGACGAATGCGAGGGGATTTTCTTGACAATTGCCGGGATTTCTGATAGGAAAGTTCATTGTTTTCATGGTCGCTCGCCCTGATGGTATTTGTAGCGCTTTTAGCTGCATATAAATCATCCGCTAGTAACAAAAATTATTGTGTGATTCTATGAATGTTTATCTGTGATAAAACTACACACTCAGAGCGATCTCAGTCACATCATGTAAGCTGGGGGCGATCGCCCCGCGACAATCGCCAAACCAAAATAATCGCCAAAAATTAGCAGTGGGGCTTGTGCGTAAGTGCTAATCTGGTACTGTTCTTAACCCTATCCGTACAGATTAAAAACCTTGGCTAAACAGCGACTAGACACTTTATTGGTCAGCCTAGATTTGTGCAGTTCCAGACAGCAAGCTCAGGCATTGATTCGGACTGGAAAAGTCTCTATCAACCAGCAGGTAGTTGACAAACCGGGCACTGAGGTTGACATTGCAGCAAAAATTCAGATAAAAGAGCGATCGCGCTATGTTTCCAGAGGCGGTGACAAATTAGCCAAAGCTTTAGAAGTTTTTGCGATTCCCGTTGCAGGCAGAATTTGTCTCGACGGCGGCATCTCCACAGGCGGTTTTACCGACTGTTTGCTGCAAGCCGGCGCGGCCTTAGTCTACGGCGTAGATGTTGGCTACGGTCAAGCAGATTGGGGCTTGAGGAATGATCCGAGGGTAATTTTGAAAGAACGCACCAATTTGCGGTACATGACTGCTGCTGAGCTTTACGGCGACTCTGAGCGAGCAGATTTGGCGGTAGTAGATGTGTCGTTTATTTCCCTGGATAAGATTTTACCGGCGCTGTGGGAATTGTTGGCACCACCGCGAGAAGCCGTGTTGCTGGTAAAGCCGCAGTTTGAGGTAGGGCGGGAGAGAGTCGGGAAAAAAGGCGTAGTGCGAGACTCAGCAACTCAAGCTGATGCGATTTTTCAAGTGTGGAAGGCAGCCACAGCTTTAGGATGGCAGCAACGCGGCTTAACGTGGTCGCCTTTACTTGGCCCGGCCGGTAATATCGAGTATCTTTTATGGTTGGGGATCGATCGCGAACAAGAAACAGACCAGAGGGCGATCGAAGAGGATGTTGTGAAAGAACGGATCGCACAAGTCACCAAAGCGGCCGCGCGGGAACTTGTCGATCGATTGTAGATTGTAGATTTTAGCTTGATTTCAAGATGTCAAACTAATCAATTTAAAAAATCAAATTTGGAACTTCAGATTGCTCTAAATTTTCAAAAATTTTGTCAATCAGACTCCTAAACTTTCACAAGAGTGAATAATTCCATGCAATCATTCAAACAAGCCGGTTCCATTTTCCTGTACGTTCTAGGTGCCATCGGGTATGTGGCGATTGTAGCTACTATTATAGGCGTTTCAATGCTGATCAAGTGGGCAGCTCTACTACTTGCTGACAAATTATTATATACAATTCTGATTATCGGTGACTTGTTGAGGGGCATCGAAATTATTGAACTGTTAAATATATTGATATTTGCATTTATCGGTATGGGAGTGGGTGTGGCGACAAGGCTTCTACACCCTCAATACGGTCGCAAAATTAGTGCTGCTTTGTTGATAGTTATAGTTCCCTTAGTTTTCATGATTACGCCAGCCATTCGATATAATTCTTGGCTCGAAAAAGTGGAAGAATCGGATAAATTATCGCCTCCGCAAACTGCAACCTTAACTAACTCATTTTTGAATAGAAAAGTAGGATTGCCTGGTTTTATCGGTTATTACGTATATACTGGTCAGTTTCCCGTTATTCCGACGAAACAATCGGAGATGAAAGACCTTGACAGCTTTGAAAAAAAAGTTAATTCCAGATTTGTACAGTTCACAGGTATTGCTCCGACTATTGTTTCTTGGTCAATGCGGGTTTGTTTTTGGCTGATTAGAATATTTTACTTTTCTATAGCGGTAATTGCGACTATCGCGCATTTCAGGGAAGGTGTGAGAATCGCGAGACGGTAAGACGATTTTCGATTTTCGATTAAAGAATTGGGAATCACTGATGAAGGTCGTGGTTTGGAGCTTACCTACAGTTGCATTGTTTTTTGACAAAAGTATTAGTAGCGATCGCTTGCCACTCAATTTAGCCGTTAAGCCGCTAATTAGTTAAAAATTATTAGGTTTTTTACAAAGGGTTAATAAGGAATGCATGAGCAACTTTTCCAGACATTCAATCAGATCATACCTCTATCTCCACAGCAACGGGAAGAACTTCGTAGAGTTACATACCTCCTCGATTTGCCTCAAGGCTCTTTATTGCTAGAACGGGGTCAGATTTGCAACCATCTTCATTTCATTTTGGAAGGAGTAGTTAGAGCAGTCCACTATGATAATTGGAAAGAAGTTATACCTTGGTTTGGGTTTGAGGGCGATATTGTAAATTCACACCTCAGTTTTACCTATCGCCAACCCAGTCTAGAAAGTATTATTCTGAGTTCAGATTGTAAATTCCTCTCGATAACCTACGAGAGTCTCCAATATCTCTACAGTAAAGATCCGATCTGGCAAAATCTGAGCCGCGTCTTTATTGAACGCTACTATATTGATGTTCAAGACCGGTTGATATCTTTCCTTTCTTTGACAGCATATGAGCGCTACGAGCAATTACTACAGAAATATCCAGACATTGAAGACAGGGTTAATCTTGGTCATATTGCTTCTTACTTAGGAATCCGACAAGAAACTCTCAGCAATCTCCGTAAGAGGCGCAGAAGGCATCAACGCAACCATGGCAAGCCTAATTGAATGGAATAGCTTGAAATTTGATCTAGATCAAATTTGATCTAGATCAAAAAAAACTACTATTCATCATTCCTTTTGGCATTCTAATATTATTCTTGGATTGCCAATAGAGAACACGTCATGGGTAAGGAGATAGTAATGAGATTTTTTCTGACTCGGCTCTGTCCGGCAGTAATTGTATTCTTCATTATTTTCTCTGTGACTGCTCAAGCAGTAAATGTGAATCAGGAAAGAAAATACGATCGAGCTGTTAATTCATTTTCGCTTTCAGCTTTTGCTAGATCTTTGCGCTCTTTTTAAAGTTTGCAAAAGAGCGACAATATTATGAGACCCAGCCCGCCTTTATTCCTCATTGTTATACTTAAATTTAATCATATGTTCACCAATCAGAATAAGTTATTAATTTTGACAGTGGCTTCGATCAGTATAGTATGTGTTTCTTTATTTTCTGTTTGGCAACTCTATTTTTCTCCCAAGCTATCTTTGTTTGACCCTAACAAGCGAGCAGCCAACTTTCGCAACATGGGAAAAATTTTTCCAAGCAAACAAATTTACTCTTCTAATAACCCATATCATTTCAAAGAAAATCTGCATCTTTTAGATGTTTCTTATAAGTTTGAAGACCAATATTATCAAATGTCTGAACTGCTGAAAAAGACAGAGACCACTGGTATTTTAGTGGTAAAGGACGGCACCATTGTTTATGAAAAGTATTTTCAAGGGAATAGTGCTTTATATAAGAATACTTCTTGGTCGATGGCAAAATCATTTACATCAGCATTAGTGGGAATTGCGATCGCGGATGGATACATCGATAGTATCAATGACTCAATCACAAAATATATTCCAGAACTAGCAGAATCAGGCTATCGCAACGTTCCTATTAAACATATTCTTCAAATGTCTTCTGGAGTGAAATTTAGCGAAAACTATGACGATGAATCCTCTGATATAAACAATTTACTTCCCCAGCTTTTTCTCTATATGCAGCCAATTAAAAAAGTTGTTCTCAACTTTCCATCAGATTATCCATCGGGAAAGAGATTTAACTACATCAGTTTAGACACACAGGTATTGGGTTTGCTTATTGAGCGAGTAACTGGACAGAGTATTTCGTCATATTTTCAAACCAAACTATGGCAACCGCTAGGTGCTGAATCAGATGCTTTATGGTTGACAGATAATCACCATACAGAACTGACATTTTGCTGCTTGAATGCGACCTTGCGCGATTACGCCAAGTTTGGGCTACTCTACCTCCACGAGGGCTACTTTAACGGAAAACAAATCATCCCCCAAGCCTGGGTTAAAAAGTCTGTTGCCCCAGATAGTCCCTATCTGCAAGTTGGATCTACAGCGGAGGAATATGGTAAATGGGGATATCAATACCAATGGTGGATTCCTACAGATTCTAATGGAGACTACAGTGCTGTAGGTGTTTGGGGGCAGTATATCTATATTAATCCGAAGGAAAATCTGGTGATTGTAAAAACAAGTTCTGACTTAACAAAACCTAAAGATGATGATGAGGTGATGGCACTTTTTCGGGCTATTGCAAAGGAGTTAAAATAGTCTGGATCATTTCACTTACCACTGAAATCGGGGGTAAATGACCAGTCGTACAGAAACTTACGGGCATAGAACCCAGATCAGAATGAAAACGGAAATAGTGGCTAAAAGGCTTGCTTGATTTTCCTTGCCTATAGATGCCCTTGGTGCATTTGTAATCACAAAACCCTTTGGATTCAAGACTGGTGGCATTGAATGCCAGAAGACGGTTGAGTAGAGAGGCAAGTCTTTGAAAAAATCACAACAACTACAGCCGTTTTTGAGCTGATAAAAGCTCCCATCCAAGATTGGCTTTTTACTCCAACGAGGAGGTGTAGTTTTCTTCTTTTGTGAGAGTAAGAGTTCGATAAGTTCCCCCTATGAGTCGGTTAAGCTGCTGGAGTGTGACTTTTATTTCTGTGATTCTAGACTCCAGTGATCTTAGCTTGTTACGAAATATCCCAAATGGGTTCTATAAGATTACAAGCAGTAGGGTGCGTCAGATCCTAGATCTTCGATTATTAAGAAATAACCCTCTGCTGACGTACCCTACTCAACTACTAGGGCAATTTTTAATTGCCAATTTTAAACTCTTGCTGCAAGCGATCGATAATTGTATTACGCTCGATGGTGGCGAGAATTTCTTGAATTACCGTATCTTGTCCCAGGGGGCCCCAGGTGCAGCCTTTTTCTAAATAAACTTGGGCGGCACGACCGACAGCGTAGGTTCCGTAAGCTGCTAAACTAGCTTGAGTGACAGCGACTCCGGCAAAAGTAGAAAAGCCGATGTGCGGGGCCGCTGCGGCTGCACTTTTGCCAAATCCCAACAGAAAACTGCTACCCAATTCTCCCAAAAGTACGCCGCCAGCGCTGGAGAAAATAGTCTGCCAAAGTTTCCCGGCTTCGTAACCAGTCATGGGTAAGCCGTAAAGTCTGGATAAAGAGCGAATTAAGGCTAAATCTGCGACACTTGCTCCCATTACATCCAAGAATGCCACTGGATTTAAACCGACAGCCAAAGCTTTATATTTGGCAAATTGCCAGATTAAATCTTCGGCTTCTGTTTGTCGCAATTTGAGAACGTGACGGGCAATATTGGCTTCGGCATCTCTAGCTTCAACTAACGCATTTAGAGCGAGGAGCGATCGACCTTCTCTGTTAAGAATTGTGAGAATTTTATGTTTTAGTTCGTCTATCTGCGCGGGCGGCGACTCCCATTCGTTAGTTACTCTTCCGTCAGACCATTCCACCCGCACTTGCACCGGCGCGGGTTCGGCGGCTACCATGACTATTTCTAAAGATTTGGCAATTTTAGGCGGTGATTTTGCGGTAGATTTATCGGAGGAGTTGTTTGGGCGATCGGACAAATTTTCGCTATCTGTTTGCTCTGTTACCGCAGCCGCTGCTAACTCTTCTGAATTTCCCAGCGCTTGCAAACTTTGGTAAATAGCTTTTCTGTCTAATTCTGGATAAAGGTCAATTTTATTAAAAACTAAAATTACTGGTTTTTGAGCTGTTTGCAATTCGCACAGTGCTTGATATTCAGTTCGGGTGATATCCCCTGCAACGACAAACAAAATTAAGTCAGCTTGGCGAGTTACTTGTTTCGCCATTTCGCCGCGCACTTCGCCGCCAACTTCATCAAGTCCGGGAGTATCGATTAATTCTACTTGCACTCCTCCTTTCCCCCCTTTGCCAAGGGGGGATTGGGGGGATTCCTCGCTGTCAAGAAAGGATAAAGGCACACTCCAGCGCACGGAACGCGGCCACTGAGTCACGCCGTTGAGAGGGCCTGTTTGCAGAATTTTGTGACCTAAAAGCGCGTTTAATACGGCTGACTTGCCGCGGCTGACTAGGCCGAAAGTAGCAATGCGGATTATGTTGTGGTCTAGTTTTTCTGAGGTGGAAGTTAAGATATCTAGCTGATATTGCAGCGCCGCTTCTAATTCTGTATTATTCGAGTTTTTTTTCCCTTGGCGCAGGTGGGAATAGCGCGCCAGGGCTTCGCGCAAACTGGCGCGGGCAAGAGATAAGCGATTTTCTTGAAGGGAATTGTCAGCCATTGGCGCTCGGCTTTTTTAAGCAGGTATAATTGATCGTCGAATTATAAATCCTATTTCTTATTTTAATACAATTTTTCATAAATTTATAATTTTTTAGTTTTGAGTTTTCCAAAAAATATTGAACGGGATATCCCGCCCGTTCCACAATAACAAAAAATTTTTGTGGAACAGCCATCTTGCCTGTTCTTTTCCCTAACACTAGGCTCCGCCTCGGAAAATTTGATCGACGTTCAGCTCCATATTGGGAAATGTAGGTGAAATAATGCGATCGCTCCCTCTGAACTGTCTAATCCTATACTCTCCGTCCACGAGCTGACAAACCGAAAGCGTGGGTTCTTTGGGGTCGCCAATATGACGTATTCCGCCGAATGCAGCATAATCCGCAATCCAATATTCGAGGATTCCCATCAATTCGTAATCTGCTAACTTTTTGAGATAATCGTCGCGCCAGTTGGTACTGACAACTTCAACAAGTAGCGGGATAGATGTTCCTTGGGTGAGTGTTGCTGACTTCAACCATAAGGGTTCCGACGCTAAAGCCTGACGGTTTAATAGCAAAACATCAGGAATATATCCTGTATCTTTAGCTGGGGGCTTAACTAGCGCTTTCGAGGGAATGCGGTATGGAAGTTGCAGTTGGGTGTAGAGCAGCGTAAATTCTTGAACAAGGTATGCTGTGATATCTTCGTGTTCTCCTGTTGGCTGCATTTCAACCATTACCCCGTCGTGAAGTTCGTAGCATCTGTTCTCGGCTTTGTCTTCTAGAAATTCTTCAAAGTTTAGTATTTTGGGTTGAGTTTGTATCATCGTGCAAACTTTATTTGATTATATAACAGAAGGCAGAAGGAAGAAGGAAAATATTAACTGGTTGCCTGCTTCTGCTAGGGAACAAGCAAGAGGCCTGTTCCACAACAGAAAAACTGTCTTGTGGAACAGGCCGAAAAGCCTGTTCCTTTATTTTACTTAATTGGCCGCCGACTTAACGGTTTCGGGCCCAGATACCTGAGATGAAAGGCGACTCGCCACTTGGTTGACGAAAGATTGCAAGAAGGAAACTTGCTGATTTTGCGTAAATACTGCTTGCAAAGTTTTAGTCAACTGTTCGAGATTGAAAATGCCTTTTGGAGCATTTTCCAGTTCTTGACTTTGGAAATATTCAATTAAACTCAGTCCTGCTATTCTGGTAAAATATGCTGCACTAATTCCCTGCACCGCGCCTCCTGCTACATAGGTAACGGCATTGCTTTTCAGCAGTCCAGTAATAGTTTGGGTAGACAGTTCTACTAATCCCAATTTGAACATTTGATTAGCTAAAGTACCCGCTACTGTCTTGGCTTGGTCTAAGGAAAACTGTTGCTGGTAGATGGCACCGAGGTCGATGACGAGTTGGGTGCTGATGGCGGTTGTTGCTAGCAAGTCTAAAGCGGGAACCGGGTTAGTAAAGACGGCGGCGGCGGCGATGTACTGATATTGTTCGATAATGGGAAGTGCCCGATCGCGCCTGACTGCATTTAAGAAGGTTTTCGCCTCTAATTTGATACTTGCAGCCTCGCGCACTGCACTCGCCCAGACCAACTGTTGCCGTTCTTCCGTTAAGATTTTAGTCAATCTGTCCGTCAGCCCGTCGAGTTGAGAGACTTGATGCTCAATGCGTTCTTTAAATGTGCCGTCCGCTTGGTGCTGGCGCACTTTAATAGATTTGGGAGAAGCTGCGATCGCAATTATCTCTTCTGTACCCAATATTCCTTGCATTTTCTGCTGCAAAGAGTTCAAAACCTGCGACTGCTGTTCTGGCAAATATTGGTCTTGTTTGTTCCAGACTAGCAGCACGCGCTGACCTGCAGAAGCTAGCTGAGATAATGTTTTAAATTCGGAATCTGTGATGTCGCCCGCTGTCACAAACAGCACTAAATCACCGCCGATTTGGGCATCGGCATTTGTATTAGCAAACAGCGCTGCTGTTTCTTGTAAACTAAGCTTTTGCGGGTGTTGAGATGCCCAATTAGAATTTAAAACTTGAATTAAGGCTGTTTTACCGACAGCTTTGCCGCCCGTGACGGTAATCCGCAAATCTTGTCTGTCTAATTCGCTTCTGAGGCGATCGAGCTTTGCTGTTAGATTAGCAGGATCGGCGGAGTTTTGAGCTTCTGAAGCCAGCAATTTAATTGCGGTTTCTGAAGTCGCGATCGCTTTTTCGGCTGCTTCCCGGTTCGCCAGGGGTTCCGGGAGTGCGAGTTCGAGTTTGGGGGATTGTTGCTTCCACCACCAATACCCCGCACCGGCAGCCGCCAAGCCGATGAGTGCCGTTTCGCCCATTTCTGAACCCGAATGCTGTAGAGTTTCCAGCAGCCACAGCGCTGCTGAAAGTCCTATTCCGCCTATCAAAATCGGTCGCCGCAAGTTAAGTGTCATTTTTCCCTTCCTGTGGGTATTGTCGCCAAGCTTAACCTTACCGGGCTTGGCCTCCCTCCCTCTATTCCATCGTACCTCTGTGGCATCCAAACTGGCAGGCGGGCGAGCCGACTTTTTGCGATCGGGATTTGCGGCCCCGGCAACAATCAAATTTTTGCACTTCTACAAACGGGGAATAGGGGACTGAAGTCCTCACTACAAACCAATAGATTTTTACATGATTTTGCAAATATAATAGTTGATTTTTTCTCTAGGTTGGTAATGCTTGAGATTGTGATTCAAAAATATCAATTATTTGTTTGGGAATTGCTCGCGGGCGCATAGTGGTAACTTCAACCCACACCCAAAGCGCCTCTGCTTTTAACAAGATTTCGTCACTTCCAAGTAAGCGAATTTCGTAGCGGCGGACGGCGCGCGGGCCGCGCAGTTGTTCGATCCAAGTGGATATCTCCAATCGATCGCCCGCAGCGGCCGATCGCAAATAGTCAATCTCTATCCGCCGCATTACAAAGACGCCGCCCAGTTCCCGGTAGCGATCGAGGGTAAATCCCAAGTGTTCTAAATGTTCGATTGCAGCGTGTTCTAAATAATGCTGGTAGACAGCATTATTGACATGACCGAGGGCGTCCATTTCGTAATGGCGTACTCTAATTTGTGTAGTAAATGGTGTCAATTTCTCACCTTTCCACTTGTTGCGGTATTTTGTAGTTCCGAGTGCGATCGCACTCTGGGTCGATACTCGCTCGGAACTGATTGCAAGTTACACTAAATAGTTGAAACGTCACTGCTTCCAAGTTAATCTTAGTCCTGGAAGCACGGACGGTCATCAGCTTGGTTTTTTTACGACAATACACTGGCTTAAAACCCTCATTCTCGATTGAAAAACCGGGTTTCTTGGTTCTGAGTGCGTCCCCGACTAAATCTTGGAGAAATCGGACGGGTAATTGTTTAGTCTCCCAGACAAATCCCTAAACCGCGAGCCGTTTTAACCAGAGTACCATCGAAGTCTACAGGTCTGTATTTGGCGATCGCATCTTCCAGAGGAACGCTCACAACTTCCCGCTTTTGCCAAGATACCATGCAGTCGTATTTCTCTTCGGCAATTAAATCAACTGCTGCGATGCCAAAAGCAGAAGCAACTAATCTTTCTAACGATGAAGGAGTTCCTCCGCGTTGAATATGTCCCAAAACAGTGACGCGAGTTTCTGCACCGCTGCACTCAGAAATTGTATCAGCTAAATACTGACCTATTCCGCCTAATCGACTTTGACTTAAGCGATTTGTGTGCATTACTAACTCGCCTTCTTCAGTGCGAACTGCCTCCGCTACTATAATTAAACAGTAGTTTTTTCCCCGGTCTTGGCGTTCTTGGATTTGGGCACAGATTTTGGAAATTGTGTAAGGGATTTCTGGAATCAGAATTATATCAGCTCCTCCCGAAATTCCGGCACTGATCGCAATATGTCCAGCGTCGCGTCCCATGACTTCAACAATCATGACGCGACTGTGACTTGCCGCAGTAAAATGCAAGCGATCGAGTGCTTCAGTGGCAATATTGACAGCAGTATCAAAACCGATGGAACGCTCGGTAATGCCAACATCATTATCAATAGTTTTAGGAATAGCAACTAAATTCAAATTACCTTGTTGAGCAATCTTCCTGAGAATGGCAAGACTGCCATCGCCACCAATGCCAATTAAGGCATCCAAACCTAGTTGGTGATAGCCTTCGATAATGTCCTCAGAACGATCGCGTAGAGTGCCGTCAGGCATTGGGAAAGCAAAAGGGTCGCCCTTATTTGTCGTGCCTAGCATCGTACCGCCAATGGTGAGCCACGAGTCTACTTTCTCAATATCCAACCGAATTGCTTGAGGGGGACGACTCATCAATCCGTTGGTGGCTTGACGAATCCCCATGACTTTCCAATTGTAAGTTCCCGTTGCGCGGTAGACAACGGCTCGAATAACTGCGTTTAAGCCTGCACAGTCACCCCCGCTAGTGAGGATACCGATACATTTTTGTTCTCCCATAATTAAGACCCGACTTTTGTTCTTCAGAACATGAGTTGATATTTTTAGATCCCGATCGTCCAATCCTGATTTTCGACGTAAATATGTAGGCGAAAATAAACCTTACTCTGTAACAGAATGTAAAGCTATCATAACTTTTGTGATGGCTTTCATAAGAGCTCGCTCATTCAGGGAGCTTTTCACTACTTATGTATTTTCCAGCTTCATCGACCTAATGGAGTGCCTCATCTCTGACGCATCCCACAAGTTCGATCGCCAACAATCGTAGCATCGCCAATCACCGTCTCCAACAAAACATCAATTTTACTTGGGATTGAGGCGTTTAGAAACTTGGTTAATTATACCGCTGAGAATAGCACCGCCCATAAGAATTCCCAGGGCGGGATTAAATACGGGCTGCCAGAGACTGTACCACAAATCAAAACCGAGATTCACCCCGGTCGATCGACCTGCTACTGCGATCACAAACCACCCAAAAATGGCAAAGACGAAAAACACATCAGCTACTAAAATCAAGTTGAGAAAGTTAAGAAATTTATCTTTCATTGTCGAGGGTTCCTTTTGAGTGTATATGTGCCAAGTTTGGGCAAGCGGTTGGTAATGGAGCGGATCGATAGCTGCAACTGGCGATCGAATAAAGATAAAATATCATTCAATTGTTTTCGCGCACAGGCTGTCAAAATATGGTTCGCTATACACTTCCTCAAAGCCCCGAAATTATTTTAACTGTCAAGGGGAAAGATTCAGCCAAAGCCCGGGAAGAAGCGATGGATCGGCTGATGGATCTCATGGATGAGGGCAAGCTGCCTACGGAACTCGTGGAGGGATTTGGGCCCAAGCAGTTTGTTGAAGTTAAAGATATCGAAGATGCTGCGTCTGACGGCGAGGATGCGATTACTGAAGCCGTCCAGATTTTGAGCAATTTGGCAAGTCTCAAATTGAAAGTCATGGAATCCCGCGAAGAAGCACTCAAAATCCGGGCGGCGATCGACATTTTGTTTACAGATGAGGCTGTGACTGCCGAGGAAATTGGTCGTTTGAAAGATGGTTTCAAAGTTCTCAAAAACTTCGCTCAAGCTAATGTCCGCTATCGAGAAGCTAGAAGTAAAGCCGAAGAAGCACGGGCAATTCTCGACGAAGCTTTGCAATCTGTAGAACCGGAAAACAAGGCACAAAAATCCGCTAAATAGTAGCAGGTTGGGTTGAAACTCACATCTTGCACCATTCTCAATAACAGGCTTTCCGCCCTGTTCCACAAGAAAATTTACTCGTGGAACAGGCAAGATGCCTGTTCCTAAAAAACTGATTGAGAATGGTGCAATATCTCAGTTGAAACCTATTTCAGTCATTGCGATCCGCAGGGAAGCAATCGCGGAGGTTTGCGATTGCTTCGTTTCTTTATTCGGACATACAATAACTCTGCTGCCCGACATAATATTAACCTTATCCACCTTGAAATCTGGAAAAAATTGTGAGCCAACAACAAACAGGCATTCTCCGAAACTCGATGTCAGGCAGCTTGCTGCTGGCTAAAAAGTTAGGTTTTCAACCAAGAACTGTGATTGATGTCGGTGCGGCATTGGGAACTTTTAACCTTTACGAAACTTTCCCCGATGC
Organism: Microcoleus sp. D3_18_C4; assembly: GCF_036702355.1. Classification (NCBI taxonomy): domain Bacteria; kingdom Bacillati; phylum Cyanobacteriota; class Cyanophyceae; order Oscillatoriales; family Microcoleaceae; genus Microcoleus; species Microcoleus sp. D3_18_C4. Next base: position 12,741 of record NZ_JAUBTF010000050.1, on the reverse strand, counting down.
GCGACATTTGCTAATTGAACCCATCGCCGAAAATGAACCTTATCTCGCCAAAATTTGCCGCAAGCTCAAAAGTGCAGAATACATTATTGCAGCCGCGAGCAAAGAATCGGGAGTTTTCACCCTCAACGTCAGTCCCGGTATGGTGCATTCTTCACTTTCTGAAAATCGCGTTACTGACAGCAGCGATCCTTATTTGAGAAAAATACCAGCAATTACGCTGGATGGAATATGCAGGGAAAGAAATTTGCCAGGCCCGTATTTAATTAAAGTTGATGTAGACGGACAGGAATTAAATGTTTTAGCGGGAGCAACTGAGATTTTGCAGCAGACTGAATATGTAATTGTAGAAGTTACTTTGTTTGGTCAGATGTATGAGGTAATGAGTTTTATGAAGTCTCAAGGATTTGCAGCTTACGATATTGTTGATTTGTCCTATCGCCCGATTGATTCAGCTTTGTGGCAAGTTGACATGGCTTTTGTTAAGGAATCCGGTCACTTCCGAAGAGAGAGGGGTTACGCGACAGGAGAGCAGGATATCGAAGCACTTAACTCGCATCTCAAAGCTTATCGGGAAAGTTTCATCCAGCACATTGAGACTCATTACAGCGACCCAGTAGAGCAGGAACCACAGGTCAGTCAAGCTGTTTTGGGCGAAGATTGTGTCATCATTTAACTCAAGTTGCTTCCATCTGGTACCAAATCCGGGTAGCACTTGGCACGCTTATTTAATTAATCCTCAACATCTAAAAAACTGGTTTTCTAAATGCTGCTATTGCCGTCTCTAAACTGGCAATCTGCTGTCAATTGGCTTTCACTGCATATCAGAAAGTGGGAATGCCCTAATGCGGCAGGGCGGTTTCATTTTCTTGTAGGGGCAAACCCCCCGTGGTTGCCCCGATGCCTGAAATGCCCATGACATCATCTGTGGGTGAGGGCGGGCACTCTTGGCACCGCCCCTACAAAAGTCTGATTTTCCCTAGGGGCAAACCCCCCGTGGTTGCCCCGAAACAGCCCTACGCTGTGACGGCGGAGTGTCAACTACCACAATTAATCCCAAGGCGCTTTTATTGTGAATTGTTGAGTTGCTGGCGGCCTAAGCTGTCAACCATCAACCAGTGGAAGCGGGCAATTCTATTTCTTGAGCCCAAGGTATTGCTGCCAAAATATAGTAGATGTCATCTCCTTGGAAGCACTTTTCCATTTTTCACTTAAGGATGACCATTCATTAATACCTTCAGCAGCAACTTTAAACCACCTAGTCAAAAGGTTAGTACCAGCTAATTTATCTACCTCATTTTGGTTATTATAGCTTTTACTAAGCTTTACAATGCTCATGTGAAAGCTTTCTGGGTCAGAGTTTTTGATAAAATCTGGGCCTTTTAGATAGTCTTCAAAAGCTTTTACAACCATCTCTACATGATTATAATCAAATTTTGCTAAAGCCTGAAGTATTACTTTTGTCAAATGCTCAACTGCCGCCATATATTCTGGATAATAATGGATGGAATAAGCTATTAAATCATTGCGGATATAATAATAATTTTCCCAATTTACATTCTTGGCCGCCGCTGGTTGATGCCACACCGCCATTGATGGAAAAGCTACAATGTTATTACCCAACTCTTTTATTCTTAAACCAAACTCTACATCATCTATTTTGATAAATAAAGGCAGCGGTAATTTAGTTTGTTCAACAAGTTCCTTAGAAAAAGAGAAAAACCAAAATCCGCCATAGTCTACATCTTCTTCCTTGAGCAACCTGTTGAGAGAATTAGAATCTCGTAAATCGATATTATAATTTAAAGCAATTAATGCCCCAGGCCCAAATCCTCTAGTTTTAGAATAGGCGTTGTACGATGCTCCTGCTTCATACAACATATGCTTTTTCTGTAAATTTAGCAGTCCACCCGCTACAGCAAAATCCGAATTGGCGTATTCATACAAAGGAAATAATTTATAAATACATTCACTTTCTAACTCTATATCATCATCCATAAGCAAAAAGTGAGAATATTTTTCTTCCCCTAAAGCTTCGACTAACCCTCTGGTAAAGCCACCGCTTCCACCCGCATTTATATTAGGAACTAGCCTCAGTTTTGGCTTTCCGAAATCAGCTTCATCTAAAGTTTTACCATTATCAACAACGAATACTTTAAAGTCCTTGGTTTCTAGCAATTCATCTTGAAAAATTGCAGTTAATGTATTTTGTATGAAGTCCTCTTTTTTAAAGGTGCAAATTACAATCCCCAATGATACTTCTCTAGTTTTACTTTCATCAGTTGCTATCCATGCCCCTTTAAATTCGCCCTGTTCACTAGAACAAGTTATTTCAAAATATATTCTGCCCGCTTTTTTGCCTTGAAGGAGATTTATTGGTGAGATTTTTACAGGCTCCGAGAATTGACATTTCTCAAAGCTCTCTTCAGAAATTATTTCTTTGTTTTTTTGTCCATCAAATTCTCGGTAAATAGAAACTTTAAAATCGCCTTCAAGTTTCAGCACATAGTAGATAGAGCTAAGAGTTGTATATTGAGTATAATATCTCTCGTAAAACGAATTAAAGTAAGAATTTGAGGAGACAACACCACCCCGATATAAAACAACTTTTTTGTCATTTTCCTGATAGTTTATAGATGCAGATTCATTACACCGTATATATACATCCGCGGCCTCGGCTGATTTTGGTAGCTTAATTCCAGCTAATATATTCATGTAATATCTACCTCTTTTTGTACTAAACTTAGTTATTTTATTTGACTGATGTTAAACAGTCTTAGCTTAAGAGTAAATTGTGGATAGGTTCTAGTACCTCCTCCTTTAGACATAACTCATATCACATTTTTTTAAGCCGTGGATAAAGAGATTGATATCGAAACCAAGCCTCTTCTAGGATTGGATCAACTGATTGGGGAGTGGCAGCAAGCATTGGTGTGGTTGCCAGTTTGATGGTGTCATTAGCATCTGCGTATACGCCAATTCCGATACCCGCCAGTAGAGCAGCACCACGTCCAGAAGCCGCAGCAACTGTAGTTGAATAGAGGGGTATTCTCAATACATCGGTCAGTAATTGTTTCCATGGCATTTCTGCTGTTCCACCGCCTGCTAAACGCAGTTCTGTCGCTTTAAAACCTGTTGCTTCAAGGGCCTCAAAACCTTGTCGTAAGGCAAAAGCAACTCCCTCTAAAGCTGCCCTCATCAGGTGCGCCTGTGTGTGATGAAGTCCAAGCCCTACCCATGCGCCGCGTACATAGGGGTCGAGGTGTGGAGTTCGCTCACCTGTGAGGTATGGCAAAAATGTCAATCCTTCACATCCTGGGGGAACAGAAAACGCTTTAGTATAGACTTCCTGCCAGCTCAAACCGAGGATACCTCGCACCCACTCCAGCGCTAACCCCGCATTTTGCATTGCAGCAAGGGTGTACCACTGGTTAGGTAGGGCCGATCGATAGAGATGGGTACGACCATGACGATCGATAATTGGTTGCGATCGAGGTGTAATGATTTGAGCGCCTGTGCCGATCGTTAGTTGAACCAATCCAGGCTCTAGTAGTCCGTTACCAAGCGCCGCCGCAGCGGTATCCGCAGCACCAGCAATAACGGGTAAGCCAACAGGTAAGCCGAGATGCTCTGAAGCAATAGTTGTTAGGTAGCCGGAGATCGCACTTGAGGGGATAATTTTTGGTAACAAATCACTACGTAGATTCAGCCCTGAGATGGCATCCTCTGCCCAGTTGTCCGACACAACATCGTAAAGCAAAGTACCGCTAGCATCAGATGGTTCTGTTGCAACTTCTCCAGTCATCCGTAACCGCAGCCAATCTTTTGGCTGAAGTGCCCAACGCGCTTCGGTGTAGACAGTAGCCTCGTGTTCTCGTAGCCACAACAAAGTGGGGCCCGCCATTCCAGCCGTAATCGGGTTGCCCAAGCGCTCTAGAATAGCGGCATCGAGCGAATGATAAGTGTTAAGCGTGGCACTAGAGCGAGTATCTGCCCAAAGGATAGCAGGGCGCAGAGGCTGACCCGACTCCGAAGCTAGGACAACGCCGTGCATTTGTCCTGAAAGTGCAATCGCCTGTACTTGGTTAGCGTGATTTCCCACTGCCTTCCTAACAGCCGAGGCAACAGCTAACCACCAATCTTCTGGCTCCGACTCAGCCCATCCAGGTTGGGGTGCATGAACAGGATAGGATGTTGATGCTTCACCTATAGTGGTTCCGTCTATCGCTAGGAGCAATGCCTTAGCAGAGCCTGTTCCTAAATCTATACCCAGCAGCATGATAGCTAATCCTCAAATCATTCAGTGTCTTAGCAAACGGGCGATCGCTTTTACCAATTCATCGGGTTCAACAGGCTTGGAGATATGGATCTGAAATCCGGCAGCTAAGGCTTGCTGCTGATTGATCTCTCCAGCATAGGCAGTAAGTGCGATCGCAGGAATCGTGCCTCCCTGTTGGGGTGACCACTTTCTAATTTGCCGAATTAGGGCATAACCATCCATCTCTGGCATCCCAATGTCACATAAGAGTACATCGGGGAGAGATTGATTCAGAAGGGTCAACGCCTGTGCCCCCGAAGCTGCTGTGGCAACTTGTGCGCCAGATTGCATCAGGGTGAATGCTGCCAACTCCCGCATATCTGCATCGTCGTCCACAACCAAGACCTGAATACCTGCTAAGTCTGCCGCACTTTCTGGATGCCTGTCATCAGAATAGGGTTCCGGCTCTACGATGTTTAACGGTAGCCGGATGGTAAATGTAGCCCCTAAGTTCTGTCCTAAGCTGTCTGCTTGAACGGTTCCTCCATGCAGTTCGGTAAAATGACGGACGAGCGCTAGTCCCAATCCCAATCCGCCGAATTGTCGGGTTATGGTGCCATCTTCTTGACGGAAGTAGTCAAACACATGGGGTAAGAACTCTCGTTTGATGCCTTTTCCAGTATCTTTGACTTGAATCTGAGCGTACATACCAACCTGCTCTAGTTGCACGTCGATGCGTCCTCCGGTTGGGGTGAACTTCACAGCATTGGAGAGGAGGTTCCAGACTACTTGTTGGAGGCGATTGCTATCGCCTGAAACCGTTCCTGAAATAGGATTAAATGTAGTCTGGATTTGAATGTGTTTGGCTTCGGCTGCTAGTCGTACCGTTTCCCGTGCAGCCTCAATCATTGCCGCTAGATTCACAGGAGCGACGTTTAACGTCATTTTTCCTTGCAGAATGCGCGAGACATCCAACAAGTCCTCAATTAATTGGGCTTGCAGCTTGGCGTTGCGTTCGATCGTTTCCAGCGCTTGCTGGGTTTTTGTGGTATCTAGTCGCCCTGTTCGTAGCAATTTTGTCCAGCCCAGAATCGGATTGAGGGGCGATCGCAACTCGTGGGACAATACTGCTAAAAATTCGTCTTTAATCCGGTTAGCCGCTTCTGCTTTTGCGCGATCGCGTTGAGCTAACCGATATAACTGAGCATTGTCGATCGCCAAGGAAGCACGACGCGCCAATTCCTCTGCCAGTTGCAAATCTGCTGAGGTATACCGTCGTCCAGATTCGGCTGAGATAAAGGAAATGGCCCCTAGAATTCGTGCCTGAGTTCGTAGTGGCACCGTCATTACCGATTTGAATCCAACCTGCCGCAGTATTTCCAAATGCTTTGAATCACGCGCTGCCTGTACCAGCAGTTCATCGGGAATATCCGGCACAAAATCAGATTGCCCAGTTCGCAAGGTGTATGCAGCACCGCGAGGGTCATCCGGATTCATAGGATACTTGTCTCTAATCTGATATGCCCAATCCAGTTTGGCAGGGTCGATGTGAGCCACTGCAATCTGCTCGATCGAACCATCCTCTTCTATCATGTGAACCGTACACCAGTCCGCTAATTCCGGCACTGTAAGCTGTGCGACTCGCTCTAGAGTCGTTTGATAATCGAGTGAGGATGCCAGCACCGTACTTGCCTCAGAGAGAAAGCGTTGGGCAAGCTCTAACCTGACGCGCTCAGTCACATCGACTACATAAACTAAAACCCCTTCAACCTGAGCATTTGAGTTAACAGTCGGAAGATAGTAAACGTTGTAGTAACCGGGACGGCGATCGCTGCGTCCGGGAACATTCACCGCAAAGTTGGGTGAAGTGAAGGGATTTCCTGTGGTGTATATCTGATGAAAGACTTTAACTACTTGGGGATCGAATTGACCAAAAAGTTCTGAAATGGAATGTCCTAAGTGTTGCTCGCGGGTTAATCCATTAATTTCTGCCAAGGCTTCGTTGATGGAAATAAATCGCTGCTTTTCATCTAACAGGCCAAGTCCAATCGGAGACGTGTCAAAAATATTTGCCAGTTGGCGCTGTGCGGCTTCTGCCTGAGAACGGGAAATACGTTCGCGCTCTAACAGTTGTTCTCGTTCTTGTTCGGCATACTTGCGCTCCGTCACATCCAGCACCAGCGATAACACCGAAATCATCCGTCCCGATTCGTCCCTGAGACTGGAGTTATACCACTCGCAATGCACAAGGTTGCGATCTTTCGTGTAATTGCGGTTGTATGAAAAAATATGGGGTTCTTCACCATAGACCAGCCGTTGGCAGACTTCAGCAACCGGTTCCACGTCTTCCTCAAAAACAAAAGGTATCTCTGTTAAAGATTTGCCCAGAATTTCTGCGGCTTTCCAGCCCAAAATCCGCTCTGCACCAGCAGACCACCGAATGATTTGAAAGTCTCGATTCCATTCAACTACTGCCATTGGAGAGTTTTCCACATGGAAGTTGAGCTTTTGTAGAGCTTGACGCAACGCCTCTTCTGCTTGCTTGCGTTGTGTGATATCGATGACGACGCCGATCGAGTGCTTGGGATTTCCCTGAGAATCATAAGTAAACTGTCCTCTCGCTTCAACCCAGTGAATGGAGCCATCTGGCCAACGCAGGCGATGTTCATGGTGATACTCCTTCTTTTCAGCTATAGCTAGCTGAAGTTTCACATCAGCTTCTGCTAAGTCATCAGGATGAACCCGACTCGCCCAAACTTCATAGTTGGGTTCGCACTCATTAGGTTGCAGACCGAGTACCATGAAGTGCCCTTCTGACCAATGCCTTGCTTTGGTCTGCATATCCCAGTCCCAGGTTCCCATGCGTCCAACCTTCAGAGCGAGTTGCAGGTGAGCTTCACTTTCTCGCAATTCCTCTTCTGCCCGCGAGCGCTCCACGGCTAGCCAGGTTTTTTCAGCAATTCGCTCCATCAGCACCACATCTTCCTTCGTCCAGTGGCGAGGAGAGACATGATGCAACACAAACACGGCAACAAATCGTCCTGCTTTCACTAACGGGACACACAGAATCGATTTTGTCTGGATTGCGTCAAAGCTAGCCGTTTCCACTCCGGCAGTTCGAGGATCGCGCTCGACATCATCAACGATTAAGGTTTTGCCCTGCCTGAGTACAGCAATAATTTCGGGTCCATAGGAATCGAGGTGGTGTTTACCCACCACGCTGATTACACCATTGCAATAGTCGCGATCGATAATGACATATTCCTGCGTTGAGTCAATTTCACCGTAGCTACAGCGAGTGACACCAAAGTGTTGTCCTGTGGCACAAACAACCTGCCACATAATTTCCTTTGAGTCTTGAATGGCACGAATCGCATCATTCAATTCAATCAAAAACTGCTGCTGTCGTTCTTTGTGCTGAAGCTCTTCGAGCAGTTGTTCAATTTGTTGCCTTGCCCGCACCTGGGCTGTCACTTCAATGTTATAAATCAACACACCCTGAATGGTTCCCTCAGCATCCCGCCAAGCTGTAAAGATGCAGTGGAAAAATGCTTCTTCCAACACCCCATCGCCGTTCCGATCCCAGTAAGTAGGTGACTCCTCCCGAATAAATGTTTCTCCCGTCCGGTAAACCTGTTCAAACGCTTCAAAGTAAATTTGCCCCTCTATCTCTGGGAAAACATCCCGTATTGATTTCCCGATCAGGTCGGGAGTGCGCCCAGTCGCTTGCAGGTAGGTGGGATTGGCAAATTCATACACAAGATCGGCACCTTTAACAATGGCAATCATGGCAGGCAATTGCATCAGGATGTCATGCAACCGCTTGCGTTCGGTTTCGGCTTCGAGTCGGGCAGATTGTTCTCGTTTTAAAAGACGATCGCGTTCTGCTTCGATCTGTTTGCGTTCTGTAATATCAACCGAAACGCCAATCATGCGAACTCCTTGCCCCGTCTCATCCCGATAGACTTGTCCCTGACTGTTGAGCCAGCGCACAACGCCGTCTGGACAAATTACCCGATACTCCGGTGCGTAGGGCTGTTCCCCAGCCATTGCCCCTACCGTCGCTTGGAGCACCTGTTGTCGATCGTCTGCATGAATGAGTGCAAAAAAGTCTTCTCCTGTGCCTTCATGAAAACCCCAAACGTCTAGAGCATTAGCAGAACACACTACCTGATTGGTCGACAAATCCATATCCCAGACCACCATCTGAGCCGCCGTTAATGCCAATCGCAAGCGTTCTTCGCTCTCTCGTAATGCCTGTTCAACCTGTTTGTAATCCGTAACATCTTGGAAGATAACAACGGCTGCAACAATCTCTCCCTGACTATCTAAAATTGGTGCTGAGTTGATGTTAATGAAGACGCGGCTACCATCATCTCTATGAATTTCCATCTCTTCGTTGGTAACGACCTCACCGGTTTTTAGCGATCGCGCCAGGGGATACTCATGAGGGGCATAGAGCTGACCCTCTGAGCCAAAAAAGGCTTTAAATGGAGCAATGGGTGCATATTCCTCAATCTCAAGCGACTGTTCATAGTCATACCCAACAACTTGCTTGGTTTGTTCGTTCGCTAGAACTAACTTACCGGATGCCGCATCGGCAATTATTACACCCGCAGGCATCTGTCGCAAAACGGCTTCAAATCGGGCGCGTTCGATTTCCAGCTCGTGCAATAACCGTTCTCGTTCTGCCTCTGCTTGCTTGCGTTCTGTAATATCGCGAAAATAAACTGCTACTCCTGCAGTCGAGGGATAGGCCTTCGCCTCTATCCAACGCTGGACAGATTCCCCAAATTCTTCCCAGGAAACAGGAACCTGTTCCGTCATTGCCCGATGGAGTTCTCGATAGGGAATTGCACCAACCAGCTCAGGAAAAACCTCATTCCAAACGTGCTTTCCTAGTAGATATTCTGGTGTTTTGTGCAGGATTTGAGCCGCCGCCCCATTCACGTAGGTGTAGCGCCAGTCGCGATCGAAGGCGACAAAAGCATCCGTAATGCTTTCCAGAATCGTTGCTACCTTGCCCTCAGTTTCTTGGGCAGGGAACAACTGTTCGCCTTCAAGAGTGCGGGCAAAGCGTTCAATGACTTCAGAGCGAGAAATTCCTCGCCTGTGAGCCTCTTTATCGAGCGATCGCCATGCTGTATTAGTGAGAGATACGCTCACTCGTTCTTTCGTCTCCGAGTTCCAATTGCTAAGAAACTTGCCTGTGGCGTCGCGCTTCATTAAGATTCATCCGTATACATACACGGTCTTCTCTATTGAACTTGAGTTACTCACTCAGGAGAATCCACCTTAAGATAGATGCTGTGGCCAGAGGCAATACGGATGCAGATGGTACTTACGACAATCGGCCTAGTGTTCCTTTAGCACCAAACTCATGCAAACTACGCAACTGGTCAGCAACAGTCTCGACGAAACGTGGCGACTGTACTAAATCTCCAAAAATCTCAAATATGCTGAGAAATGGAGTGGGATCTGTTTTACCTGAGCGGGCTTGTTGAGTGAGGATATCAGCTAAAGGGTCATCAATGACGATAGGACGGTTTTGGTAGTCGTAACCATTGAGATAGTGACACCAAGCAGCGATCGTCAAACTTAGGTAATCGATCGCACCTTCAATTTGTAATTTATCGCGGATCGATCCCAAAACAAACTTAGGAATTTTGGCCGATCCATTCAGGCAAAGGCGCGGAAGCTGATCGCGAATTTTGGGATTGGAAAACCGTTCAATTAAAGTTTTTTTATAATCGTCTAAATCAATCCCAGGAACGGGTTGGAGTGTTGGTGTCACCTCATCCATCAGGTTAGCGACTGCTTGCTGAAACAAGGGATCGGCCATGACTTCATAAACGTAGGTATAACCTGCCAGAGAGCCGAGATAGCCAATCAGCATATGGCTGGCATTGAGCAGCCGAATTTTCATCATTTCATAGGGATGAACATCCTTAGTCATCTGTACGCCAACGGATTCCCAATCGGGTCTGCCTGCACAAAATGTATCTTCGATTACCCACTGAATGAAAGGCTCCGCGACGCAGGGAAACGCATCATCAATACCAAACTGTTGGCCCACCATATTGATATCTGCTGGGGTTGTCAGCGGAGTAATGCGATCGACCATGCAGTTGGGAAACGCAACGTGTTCAGCAATCCAACTTCCTAAATCTGGATCGCGCATTTCGGCAAATGTTGTTAGCATTTTCCGCACCATGTTGCCGTTGCCCTGGATATTGTCGCAGGACAAGACTGTAAAGGGTGCCAACCCCTGTTTACGCCGCTTTTCGAGTGCGGCTGTCAAAAAACCGTATGTCCCAATTGGTTGCTCAGGATGTTGCAAATCGTGCTGCATCGTCGGGTGGTTTACATCGAAATTGCCACTTCCTTCAATGTAGTAGTAGCCGCTTTCTGTGATTGTTAGAGTAACAATTCGGCATTTGGGATCTGCTAATGCTTCAATAACTGCTTGACGATTGTCTGGTGCAAAGAGGTATCGAGTGATTGAGCCAATGATCCGAGCGCGATCTCCTTCTAGCGATCGCTCAACTAAGGTATACAAACAATCTTGGGACAGAAGCGCATCCCGCATACGCCTGTCATATTCATTGTCAAGCAATCCAACACCACAGATTCCCCAATCACTACCAGGATTCTGATGGAAATAATCATCGAGATAGAGCGCTTGGTGCGATCGATGAAATCCACCAACTCCAATATGCAAAATTCCATTAGTAATTGGATGGCGATCGTAATTGGGTACGCGCACGTTTCCAGGTAAACGAGATAGGGATGCTTGATTCAGCTTGATTGTTGAGTCTGTGCTGGTATTGCTGTTCATTTTATTTATACTAGGTGGTGACGACGGCTTTTTAAAACTGCTTCACCCTGTAAGTCAAACAGATGGCTCATATCGCCGCTAATGTGAATAGGAACAATATCGCGCAACTGGCTGGAATTATCTCCGTCTGTTTGCACGACTCCGTAAGGAATCTGAAAATATGCGGAAAGATTCCGCATATTCAGCTTAAGCCGCGTATTCTGCAGAAAGAATCTGCTTAAGTAGTAAACTTGGGGTGTTATGCCGAATCATTCTGCCTATCTACCCACTATGGGATCTTAAGCGGAAAGTTTCAGTCAATTATATAGTTAGGCGAGCGATTTCTGCTTTGAGTTTTAATTCAATATCAACATATCGGTTAAATACTAGATATTCATGGCTAATACTTCTCCCCTTCCTCCAGCCACGGCAACACCTGCTCCTCTGTCCCCTGATCTAACTTCCCAGAGCCAGCCCCCAAGCCAAACCACTCGAGAGGGGATTATGTTGAAAGAGCAATCTGACTCCCGAAATAGGGAGAGGATTGCCTTGGGGGTTCTTCTCGCTTCGATAATAGCTGTCTTCAGTATATCAGTCGTGGTAATTGCCACTGCGGAAAATGGTGAAAAAAGAGGGGTTGTTTCAGGACGAGTAATGGATTCAACCCTCCCTCTGTACGGAACTTGGGTAGGCACTATTCTGGCATTTTATTTTTCGCGCAATGCTTTTGAGGCTGCTTCAAGGGCCACGGATCGGACTACTGCTGCTGTATTGCAGCAAGCTAACAGTGGCCTTGTTTCGGCACCCCCGCTGCCAGACAACACGTTGGCAAAGATCCCCTTGAAGGCTCTCGCAAACGATCTTGTCTTCAGTCAGGATGATATGAACAAGCCATTGCAAGATGTTGTTAACGAGCTAGAGTCTAGAAATCGATATAGAGTCATTGTGGTTGACGCCGACAAAAAATATGTCAACATGGTCTACAGGATCAATGCATCAGCGTTTTTAGTGCAGTCTCAGCCTGAAGGTTCAAATCCGCAGAGGGATCAAGGGGGTGATCCAGTCTCGCCACCGCCAACACTAAAGAACTACCTTGACTGGCGACATGAACAGGGAGAAAAAGCTCAGCCTATAGTAATCTTCCTGTCCGAGAGCGCAACCCTCGCTGATGCCGATGCCAAGATCAAAGAAACAATAGGGTGCAGAGATGCGATCGTAACAACCGACGGGAAAGATACAAGTCCAGTGGTGATTTATGTTACGGATACCGACATCAATGAATATAAGCAGTGACCGCACATAACACCAGTAATCGCTCTTGTAGGTTAGGTTTCTTTACGTCAACCCAACATCTTTTACTAACAGACCTAACCAGTTCTGTTATCTCAAGGCTTTAGCGACCTAACAACACCCATGCACACCGACCGCCGAGAGGTTATCTGCAAGTATCAAAGATGGTCGCGGCGGGTGATGGGCACCGTTATCCTGCAAGGCGTTGGCTTGTAAAGCGCACTCTGGGTTGGCTCTCGAAGTGTAAAGCTATCTGAGTGCGCTATGACAAGAAAGCTTGTAACTATCTCGGTATGATTAAGTAGGGTTTGCTGAATAATTGATCGCAGACCACTAGCAGGAGCGATCGATATATTCAAGGTGAGTTAAATATAAGTTT
>NZ_JAUBTF010000049.1:55335-60290 GCF_036702355.1 Microcoleus sp. D3_18_C4 | reverse complement strand
GTCGGAATTGGTGTCGGAATTGGAGTTTCCGCAGGTGTCGGAATTGGTGTCGGAATTGGTGTCGCAGTCGGAATTGGCGTCGGAATTGGTGTCGGAATTGGTGTCGGAGTTTCCGCAGGAATTGGCGTCGGAATTGGTGTCGGAATTGGTGTCGGAGTTGGAGTTTCCGCAGGTGTCGGAATTGGTGTCGGAGTTGGAGTTTCCGCAGGTGTCGGAATTGGTGTCGGAATTGGCGTCGGAATTGGTGTCGGAGTTTCCGCAGGAATTGGCGTCGGAAGTGGAGTTTCCGCAGGCGTCGGCGTCGGTGTCGGAATTGGCGTCGGAGTTGGAGTTGGCGTCGGAGTTTCCGCAGGTGTCGCTGTCGGAATTGGAGTTTCCGCAGTCGTCGGAGTTGGAGTTGGCGTCGGAGTTTCCGCAGGTGTCGGCGTCGGAGTCGGAATTGGCGTCGCTGTCGGAATTAGAGTTTCCGCAGGCGTCGGAGTCGCTGTCGGAATTGGAGTTTCCGCAAGCGTCGGCGTCGGTGTGGGAATTGGCGTCGGAGTTGGAATTTCCGCAGGAATTGGCGTCGGAGTTGGAGTTGGCGTCGGAGTTTCCGCAGGTGTCGCTGTCGGAATTGGAGTTTCCGCAGGTGTCGGAGTTGGAGTTGGCGTCGGAGTTTCCGCAGGTGTCGCTGTCGGAATTGGAGTTTCCGCAGGCGTCGGAGTCGGGATTGGCGTCGGAGTTTCAGCAGGTATCGGAGTTTCAGCAGGCGTCGGAGTCGGAGTTGGCGTCGGAGTTTCAGCAGGCGTCGGAGTCGGAGTTGGCGTCGGAGTTTCAGCAGGTATCGGAGTCGGAGTTGGAGTTGTATCTACAATAGTCAAAACAGCACTATAAATCCCTCCTAAATCAGCTCCGTTAGTGGGATTGTTCAGAGTTAAATTAACAGTTTCATCCTCTTCTATTGCCGCATCATCAACAATTGGAATCGTGAAAGTTTGAGTAGTTTCGCCAATGCCAAAATTTAATGTTCCCGATGTCTGGTTATAGTCGCTGCCAGCATTAGCAGTGCCATTACTTGTACTGTAACTGACAGCAGCCACATTAGTAGCATCAGTGCGAGTAACAGTAATTGTGGCAAATTGACCGTTTTCATTAACGCTGTAATTTGCGGCACTAAAGTTAAATGTGCCTGGATTGGTGAGATTGATAATGAACGCTTGGGTGTCAGAAGTATCGAGCCCTTCGTTCTCTATACCGCCATTATCTCTCAGGTTTAGAGTGATATTAGCACTGCCGATCGCCCCCGGCACCGGTGTAAAGGTTAGCGTCCCCACCGAGTCGATCGCAGGTTGTACACTAAACAAAGCAGCATTATCATTCCCTACGACTTGAAAAGCCACAGTTTGTCCCGATTCGTTGGCAGGGCCTGGAGAAATCGCAGTCGCCCATCCGGGGATGGTTTGTGGCCCCGAATTGCTGCTGAGAGTGCGATCGCCTCCTTTGACAAACGAAGGTGCATCGTTGACGGGATTAACTGCGATCGAACTTGTTAAACTATTAGTGCTAAACGGCGTTGTTCCCCCGGTAACAGAAGCATTGACGCCCGCAGTACCGTTACCCACTCCGTTACTTCCATCCCACGCCCGAAAACTAATTTTTGGTTCGCTTCCTGGGGTACTGTAATAGTCTTGGTTGGGTACAAACCGAACTTTCGCAGGCGTTTGCAGGGATACCCGCGTCAGGTTGATGTTAGCTTGCGCCGAGGTTGTGTCGTCACCGAGGAATAGAAAATTAGGATTTTCGTAAGGATCTATCAAGCCGCTAAATCCTGAATAATCGCGCAGCGGGCCGGCTAGTATGATAGCGCTGCCATTGGAAAGAAAGTAATTGTCACCTTGAACTCTGAGAGTGTAGTTAGTAGCAATATTGGTGTTATAAGCAACATTCTCTGCTGCAACAAATAAGCCGTTGGTTTGTCCGCCTGGGTTGGGAGTAATGCCGTCGCCTTGTGCAAAGATATTGCCAGAAGTTGCAGATAGCTGCTGAAAACCGATTTCAATGGCTTTGCGATCGCTAGTAACGGCAACAATGCTAAAACCCGCCCGATTTTGATTAGTGCGGGATTCCGAGATAATTTGGAGATTAAAAGACAAGCTAAAGCCTGTAGTGCGATCGAGCGGTGGAAATGACGAATTTAAAAGATTCTTTGTATAGCCAGCATAGATGCTATTGGCAGCAGTGCTGTTTAAATTAACTCCATTACCGCTAAATATTTCTGAAGCTTTAGTGGCAGGAGAAAGAAGATTTAAGTTAGTCAAAGACAGCCAATTTTGAGCACTGGGAGTGTTACCAAGTAAGCCATTATAAAGACGAGTCGGGCCGAGCACGGTGGCTGAACTTTCCGACACTGGGCCGAAATTTGTCCAAGTATTGCCATCTGTTGAAAATTGCCAATTTCCGTTAGTATTGTCTGCAGCGGTGACTGCAACACCCAAAGGATCGCCATTAGCGTCACTTCCTAACTCGCTAGTGAGGTTAAAAATACTAAAGCCTGTGTTAGCTGCGCTGGGTATATCTTCATTAATTGCGATCGGCGGATTAACATTAGGATCTGCCCAAGTCGGAGCAATGTTAACCTCCCGGTTGCGGAGAGTGTTAATATAAATAGTGTTAATTCCGCCGTTGGGCAAACCCAAGGAGCCGGGACTATTTATAGCATAACTAGCAGTTCTGTTGATGCCGCCAATATCGCTCAAAAACTCGACATTAGCCCCGTTGATTGGTGCTGAAATTTGCACCTTAGCTGCGCTGCCAAATACCCCTAATCCAGTCGTCGGCCACGCGAGGGAATCAACAGAAGTAATTCCCGTACTGCTAGTATCTACCCAAACAATATCTGAGGCTGCCAAATCCCCACCAAAAGCGTTAGTTCCGACTAAGACATTATTGAGATAAGTACCGCCCGCACCGTTATTTATCAGCAATTGAATGTTCCAATCAGCATCATTTCCGCCGGCTACCGGGTTGTAGGTAATATCATTAGTAGGAATGACATCTGAACCGCCGATCGCAATTATTGTTCCAGCCTTGAAAACAGGAGCAATACTCGCCATGTTCCTGAACTGATAAGCAGAAAATTTCTGTGCTGTTGCACTGCTTGAATCGCCTACAAAAAAACTTTGAATTTGAGCTGTTGTTAGATCTTCGGTCAACAGCAGTTCCACATACTCATTCCCCTGGAATTGCCCGTTCCGCCGGAATTCGTTAATAATTATCTGTCCCATATAGATGCACCTAAATTTGAGATGATTATCTATTAGCTATCAACTAATGTCGTTTTTTTTACATTAAATTTTTTACTTACGTAAATACACTGTCAGTATTTTTTCGGTATAGTAGCTCGTTTAAGTCATTTTTATTACTAAAATAATATCTGGAGTGCTGAGCAGTGTCAAGCAAAAGCTTGGATTATTGTCGATCGCACTCCCGGACGCAAAAAGTGATTTGATACACTACTCATAGCGGTAAGCAGCGCGTTGCACACTCTACATAATTAACTAAGATGCGGAGTACGCACCTTAGTTAATTAATTTGTGCTTACCCGAAGATGGTAAAATCATTCACACCGATCGCACTAGCTTGCACTCCATTCAAAGCAGCCAAAAGTAGACCGTTCTCACCAATCCTGATGAAAGCTGCATTAGCGTTTTGGGTAATACTAAGTTGACCAAAAGTTAGACCGCCCGCTAACACCAGCAAATCTTCACCTTTTGTGAAATCAGTAATTATATCGCTGCCTTCACCTGCTGTTAAAACAAAGCGATCGCGCCCAATGTCGCCGCTGAGAATATCATTGCCCAAACCCCCAATCAGACAATCGTCGCCTTGACCGCCGTAGAGAGTATCGTTGCCAGCACCGCCCCATAGTTTGTCACTACCGCCGTTGCCAAACATCAGATCGTTGCCAGCACCGCCGCACAAGGAATCTGGATCGGCGTTAAAGTCGATCGCACTGTCTCCTAAAATAGTATCTTCCCCATCGCCGCCACAAATGCTATCACTGCCGCGATCGCCCAACAGCCGATCGTTGCCAGTACCCCCCACCACAACGTCATTGCCCTTGCCGCCGTAAACCGTATCATTGCCCTCGCCGCCGCTTAGAGTATCGGCAGCATCTCCCCCGTTCAAGAAGTCGTTGCCAGCACCGCCAAACAGCAAATCGCGTCCAGTCGAGTCAGGGCTAGACGGGTCAAAACTGCCTCCAAACAAGCAGTCATTACCCTCAGCCCCAACCAGAGTGTCATTGCCTTTGTCGCCCCAAATCAAGTCATCGTCTTTGCCGCCGATCGCCACATCATTGCCCTTACCCCCGAAAATGCGATCGTCGCCGCCGGCGCCGTTGAGGTAATCATTGCCATTGCCGCCAAACAGCAAGTCTTTGTCTGCATTCGGGCCAAGGGGGATATTGCTGGGCAGTCCCCCGTAAATATTGTCGTTGCCCCTTTCGCCCAGCAGAACGTCGTCGCCGTTGAAACCGCTGATAACGTCGTTGAGATTGCTGCCGATGAGGAAGTCGTCGCCGTCAGTGCCATTGAAAGTGCGATCGACAGAATTCGGGCCGGGAATCGAACTGATCGCGGGTAGGGTAATTTGTTCGCAAATGCAATCGTCTGGAGTTGGAGTCGGAGTTCCCGTGGGAGTTGGAGTCGGAATTTCCGTTGGCGTTGGAGTTCCCGTGGGAGTCGGAGTCGGAATTTCCGTTGGCGTTGGAGTTCCCGTTGGCGTTGGAGTTCCCGTCGGAGTCGGAGTTCCCGTCGGAGTCGGAGTTTCCGTTGGCGTTGGAGTTTCCGTTGGCGTTGGAGTTCCCGTCGGAGTCGGAGTCGGAGTCGGAGTTCCCGTCGGAGTTTCCGTCGGAGTTTCCGTCGGAGTCGGAGTTTCCGTCGGAGTTTCCGTCGGAGTCGGAGTCGGAGTTCCCG
>NZ_JAUBTF010000049.1:54045-55235 GCF_036702355.1 Microcoleus sp. D3_18_C4 | reverse complement strand
TCGGAGTCGGAGTTCCCGTCGGAGTCGGAGTCGGAGTTCCCGTCGGAGTCGGAGTCGGAGTTCCCGTCGGAGTCGGAGTCGGAGTTCCCGTCGGAGTCGGAATCGGAGTCGGAGTCGGAGTCGGAGTCGGAGTTTCCGTTGGCGCTGGAGTTTCCGTGGGAGTCGGAGTCGGAGTTCCCGTCGGAGTCGGAGTCGGAGTCGGAGTTCCCGTCGGAGTCGGAGTCGGAGTCGGAGTCGGAGTCGGAGTCGGAGTTTCCGTAGGAGTCGGAGTTTCCGTGGGAGTCGGAGTCGGAGTTCCCGTCGGAGTCGGAGTCGGAGTTTCCGTGGGAGTCGGAGTTTCCGTGGGAGTCGGAGTCGGAGTTCCCGTCGGAGTCGGAGTCGGAGTTCCCGTCGGAGTTGGAGTTTCCGTGGGAGTCGGAGTTGGAGTTTCCGTGGGAGTCGGAGTTGGAGTTTCCGTAGGTGTCGGAGTTGGAGTTCCGGTGGGAGTCGGAGTTCCGGTGGGAGTCGGAGTTCCGGTGGGAGTCGGAGTTCCGGTGGGAGTCGGAGTTGGAGGGGTATTTACAATAATGCTTCCCGTGACGATCGCAGAATCAGCTTTCCCGTCATTAGCTTTGTAGGTAAAAGAGTCTGTCCCTGCAAAACCAGCATTCGGAGTGTAACTGAAGGAACCGTCTTGGTTGAGGACGATCGACCCTTGAGTCGGATTTGCCACCAAAATCGCAGTCAGCGGGTCATTTTCCGGGTCTGTATCGTTGATTAAGACTCCCAAACCCGTCACGTTGAGACCCGTATTAAAAGCAGTAGTATAGCTGTCAGAATTCGCCACAGGCGGGTTATTGTTGACGCTGACAGTCACGGTAGCCGGTTCAGAGCTAATTATTCCGTCGCTGACTGTGTAGGTAAAGGTGTCTGTTCCAGAAAAGCCTGCGTTAGGAGTATAAGTGAAAGAACCGTCTTTGTTGAGGGCGATCGACCCTTGCGTCGGATTTGCGGCCACCACAGCAGTCAGCGTGTCTAAATCTACGTCGGAGTCGTTGGCTAAAACTCCCGGCACTGTTACGCTGAGGGCTTTTCCGGCACTGGTGCTATAGGTATCCGGCTGCGGCTGCGGCGGATTATTAGTAACGTTGATGTTCACCGTGGCGGGGACAGTCGCAGCCCCGTCGCTAACGTTGTATGTGAAGGTATCA
>NZ_JAUBTF010000049.1:0-53945 GCF_036702355.1 Microcoleus sp. D3_18_C4 | reverse complement strand
AAGACTCCCGGAAATTGGCTGAGAACTTTATCGTGCAGAACCGTGTAGGTGTCGGGATTTGCTGTGGGCTGATTATTAGTAACGTTGATGTTCACCGTGGCGGGGACAGTCGCAGCCCCGTCGCTAACGTTGTATGTGAAGGTATCAGTGCCTACAAAGCCTGGATTAGGAGTATAAAAGAACTCGCCCTTGGGATAGAACATGATCGTACCGTTGGTCGGGCTTGTAACTAAAGTCGCACTCAGCATATCTAAGTCGCTGTCGGTGTCGTTGCTTAAGACTCCCGGAAATTGGCTGAGAACTTTATCGTGCAGAACCGTGTAGGTGTCGGGATTTGCTGTGGGCTGATTATTGGTAACGTTGATGTTCACCGTGGCGGGGACAGTTCTAGTATCAGTCCCATCGCTAACGGTGTAGGTGAAGCTATCAGTACCGACAAAGCCAGGGTTAGGAGTGTAAGTGAAGTCGCCGAGGGGGTTAAATATGATCGTACCTTTGGTTGGGCCTGTGACTAAAGTCGCACTCAGCGGGTCGCTGTTGGCGTCGGTGTCGTTGCTTAAGACTCCCGGAAATTGGCTGAGCACTTTGTCGTGCACGACGCTGTAGCTGTCATTGACGGCTACCGGGAAATTATTAACCGAGATGGGGCCGAGAGTAAAAGTGGCACTTGCTTGATCCGTGGCGTCGCCGAAAAATAAAAAGCTTGACTGGGTGTAGGGATTGAAGGGTAAAGCAGGCTGGCTGGTTGCTGGATTAAATGCTCCGTAGTTCCGCAGCGACTGATTTGTCAACAATGCTGTGCCGCCAGCAAACAGGCTGTAACTCGTGCCTTGAACCACCAGTTTGTAGTCGGTAGCATTGCTGATGTTAAAAGCTGCATTTTCCCCGCGAGTGAACAGGGGATTATCTTGCTGGGCAAAAATGCCTCCGTTAGGGCCGAGATTGCCGTTGGTGAAACCGAGTTCAATGCCTTTTGGAGCGTCGCTGCTAATAGCGATGATGCTGAAACCTGCTCGATCGTCACTACCACTGTTTTCCGCGGTAATTGCAACGTTGAAAGAGACGCTATAGCCGTTAGTAAGGTTGAGGGCCGGGAAAGTTGCGTTGACTGGAGTAAATGTTCCTGGCGCAGGAGTAGGAGTGTATCTGTAGTTGGTGTAGCCCGCATAGCCTGTAGTGTTATTGGCGGCGGTAACGCTAGCAGTATCAATGCCCGTGTTGGGCGAGAACGCACCAGTGGCAAGGGGAGCAGTACCCACTGGGGCAGGTAGAGGTATCTGCCCGTAAGCTAATTGAGTACCGGCTGCTGTCCCGATGCCTGGTGTGGTTGCTGATGTTGGTGGTAGTGGTGAATAGTTTGTGCCGTCGTAGAGGGTACGGCCGAAGGCAAATTGATAGGTGGCTCTTGTTGCTGGGTCGATCGCCAACCCAGATGACACCGCTCCCGTTGTATAATCTAATTCCCAATCTCCGCCTATAGCTGAACTGCCGATCGGCGATCTAGAAGCAGCAATTTTTGCGTTAGTTAGCTGACTCAGTTGCTGCACAAAGTTAGCGCCCTTTTCGCCCGCCGCTACATCGCACCCGTACAACAAAATCTCTCCACTGTCTGCCAGCGATCGCGACCAACGCTGCAATTGGTTAGCATAAGTTTTTAAATTTGTCAAGTTTAGATCGATCGCGCCTAGCAGCAAACTCGCGGGGCGACCGTGGGAGATGATATGAATACTTTTTATATTGCTGCGACTCGCTAGCGCTTCAGTAATTTGTGCTACTCCATCCCGGACCGCATCAAGGATAATTAATTCTGTCCCCGCTGCGATGCCGTTGCGGAGAGTTTGGGCATCTGGAACAGCAGAATCGAGAAAGGCGATCGAACTAAAAACTGAACTGGTAAAATTTTGCACAATTACACCTCTGGTTAGATGACCGTAGGAAAATTAAGATGTGTCGAGCTTAGCAAATTCACACATTAAATGTCATGAGTAAAATTAACAATCAAGACTGATATTAACTTTCCGTGAAGCTGCTACAGATTCATCTTGTAGAGGCGCGTTTAGCAAATAATTAATTATTTCAAAAACCGACAATCCCAGTACAAAAGTTGACCTTTTAGGGTTCGATCGCCAAAAGTTCTTCAGCAACCAATCCTTTCTGAATAGCGAGCACTGCTGCTTGAGTGCGATCGCGCACTTCTAACTTTTGCAAAATCGCGTGCACGTGAACTCGCACCGTCCCCGGAGCAATGCACAATATTTGTGCAATTTCCTGATTGCTTTTTCCCGCCGCAACTAAAGCTAATATTTCCTGTTCTCGCTTCGTCAGCGGATTCTCTAAAAGTTCCGATTTTAACCCATTTTTCACAGGTTCGGGATTAGCAAAAACCGCCCGAATTTCCGCAGTCGCGGCCTGATCCCACCACGAAGCGCCCGCCGCCACCGATCGAATTGCCAACACCAAAGTTTCCGCCGCAATTCCTTTGAGACAATAGCCCTGAGCACCCGCACCAATCAATCTTTCAATTAAGGATTTTTGCGAATGAGAAGTTAAGATTAAAACGGGAATTGCTGGATGTCGCTGTTTAATTTGGCGGCACGCTTCAATACCCCCAATTCCCGGCAAACCGACATCGAGAACCACTACATCGGGCAAGTGTTCCTGAGTCAGTTCTACTGCTGTTTCGCCATCTTCTGCCTCGGCAATTACTTGCAAGCAAATTTCTTGCTGCAACCGCGTTTGCAGCCCCAACCGAAACAGTTCGTCGTCTTCAACTAGGAGAATTCGCAATGGATAAGCTGGTTTCATTTCTCTGGGATAGCAGGGAGTCGGAATCCAAACAAAGCGCCGTGTGGCAATTTATTTTCTGCCCAAATTATACCGCCGTGCGCCTCAATAATTTGGCGAGATAAGTATAAGCCCAATCCCGATCCTTTGGCTTGCCGATCGCCGTTTCCTTGATAAAAACGTTCAAACAAGCGGGGCAGTTCCTCTGCAGTAATTCCTAACCCGCTGTCAATAACTTTCACCACCTGATAACTTGAATAAAATTCCATCACCACTTCTACTTTACCACCGCGAGGAGAATGGTTAATTCCGTTTGTTAACAAATTAGCAAAAACGCGCTGAAGTTGCACTGCATCGCCGTTTACCCACAAAGAGCGGCGGAAATCTGACTCTCCGTAACTCATATTAATGTAAACCCGGCGCGCTGCCGATAAATCTATCAGGGTGGCAATTACTTCTTCTGCCAAAGCAACTAAATTTACGGGCGCAAGTTGCAGTTTTAAACCTTCGGCATCGTTGCGGTAAACATCCAGCAGCGTTTCTACTAATTGTAGAGACATTTTGTGCGATCGCGCCATTGTTTCGAGAACTTTTTGCTGACTGGCGGTGACATTCCCAAATTTTGCTGACTGAAAAGCTTTAATTGTTTCGATCGCCC
Source organism: Microcoleus sp. D3_18_C4 (assembly GCF_036702355.1). Lineage (NCBI taxonomy): Bacteria > Bacillati > Cyanobacteriota > Cyanophyceae > Oscillatoriales > Microcoleaceae > Microcoleus > Microcoleus sp. D3_18_C4. The sequence continues at coordinate 50,503 of NZ_JAUBTF010000049.1, read as the reverse complement.
CTAGCATCGGCGTTTTTAAGTCGTGACTCAAAGTAGAGACAAAATCTTCTCGGATGCTTGCTAGCTGCTGCTGCGACTGCAACTCAGCTTTAGCGATCGCGATCGCTTCTTGGTACTGGTGGTTGCGATCGCTCAAATATCCCGTCACCCCTAAAGCCATGACTGCGATCGATCTATTTGCAACTGTCGCTAGGGCGATCATTTCTCCAGGAGGAACACACAAATTTAACAGCGTCAAAGCTACTGCTACCAGCGTAATCTGTAACTTACCCAACCGACTCAAGCGCGAATTTGCCAGTAAAATCGGCCCTGTGTATAAATACCCAAACAGATACTCCGACGGCGTAGTAAATTCCAGCACTACAACGATCGCAAATAAACTTGCGATCGACCACATCCCCCGCAAATACTTCTCTTGAATTGCCTGGTTGTCTGTGATTTTCAATAAGCTGCTTAACATCCTTTATCCATCCATTTTATATTTTATATTTACACTCTACTCTCTGCCTTATTCCTGCGGTTTTTCATCGCCGAAATTTGGGGAGCATCTCAATGAAAGCAGCAAGATAAAAATTGGAGTTTTGAGGCTCTCTTGCTGCGAGGCAGGAGGGAAGAGTCAGAATTTAGGAGCCAGAAGAAGTGTTTTTACAAATATGAGATGCTCCCGAAATTTGTCTCTTTTGACGCAAAAACAAGCGTTTAGAGAACATCTATATCTGCCAGCATAGATACTGCTAAATAGTTAAACATTTGTCTGTCCGTAAAAATATATAGCAGCTAAGCATAACGGGTAAACGGCAACTTATACCTGCGGGCTGATTATCAAAAATCCTAATGGCAAGTATATTGATTTTTAAAAGCAGATTGCACTTTTAAGGAAGTATTGGCTCAGTTATGCTTGAAGGATTAATTCAAATCGCATTAACGCTAATCATTGTAGTAGCGATCGCCCCTATTTTTGGTAATTACCTGGCGCGGGTGTACATGGGAGAACCAACCATTTTAGACCCGGCTATTAAACCTCTAGAACAACTCATCTATAAATCCAGCAATATCCGGTCTATAGATTCGATGACAGGTTGGCAATATGCGCGATCGCTACTGTACAGCAATGCAGCAATGGGCATATTTGTTTTCCTAATTTTCATGCTTCAAGGAGTGCTGCCTTTAAATGCCACCGGCTTAACTGCCCCAACCTGGGATACTGCGCTGCACACAACTATTTCATTCCTTACCAATACCGACCAACAGCATTACTCCGGCGAGACAACATTCACTTATTTATCCCAGTTAACTCTGGGTTTTTTAATGTTTACCTCAGCCGCTACAGGTTTAGCAGTAGGGATTGCTTTTATCCGGGGATTAACCGGCCGTCCATTGGGCAACTTTTACATCGATTTAATTCAATCAATCACCCGAATCCTGCTACCCCTTTCTTTAATAAGTGCCTTACTTTTGCTAATGTCGGGAGTGCCAGAAACCCTAGCAGGGCCGGCGGTAGCTCGTACATTAGAAGGCGGCACGCAAATCATTGCTCGCGGCCCAGTAGCTCACTTTGAAAGCATCAAACAACTGGGAGAAAATGGCGGCGGATTTTTTGCCATTAACTCGGCTCATCCTTTTGAAAATCCCAACCCTTTTACCAACCTGCTGGAAACACTAGCAATGGTTTCTATACCAACAGCTATGATTCACACCTACGGGAGGTTTGCCAACAACAAAAAGCAGGGATGGCTGATTTTTTGGATGGTGTTTGGCATCTACGTTATCTTGATTGGGATTGCAGCATTTGGCGAGTACAGCGGCAACCCTGAAATTAATAATTTACTGGGCACACAACAACCAAATTTAGAAGGCAAAGAAGTTAGATTTGGCTGGGCAGAGACTGCACTGTGGGCTGTCACTACGACAGGGACAATGTGCGGCGCTGTCAACGGGATGCACGATTCTTTAATGCCTCCCGGTGGTTTTGCTACTCTGTTTAATTTGTTTCTGCAAATCGTTTGGGGCGGACAAGGAACGGGAACTGCTTACTTGTTTATTTACTCCATTTTGAGCGTGTTTCTCACCGGATTGATGGTGGGGAGAACGCCAGAATTTTTGGGACGCAAAATTGAAAAACGAGAAATTGTTTTAGCCAGCGTAGTTTTGTTAATTCACCCGATCGCAGTTTTAATCCCTGGTGCCATTTCCCTCGCATTTACCGACAGTTTGAGCGGCATCAGCAATCCGGGATTTCACGGCATTTCCCAGGTGATGTACGAATACGCTTCGGCTGCAGCCAACAACGGTTCTGGCTTGGAAGGATTGGCCGACTCTCAACCCGCAGCTACCGGACTTTGGTGGAATTTAAGCACCTGTTTTAGCCTGCTGTTGGGGCGCTACGTTCCGATTATTGCCCTACTGCTTTTAGCTGACAGCATGACGAACAAACAACTGGTTCCCGAAACAACGGGCACTCTCAGAACCGATTCAGTTTTGTTCACCGGCGTCACCGCAGGAGTAATTATAATTCTGGGCGCGCTGACATTTTTCCCAGTTCTAGCTTTAGGGCCAATTGCCGAAGGATATGAAATTAGCAGCGGCAAATTTGAACCGACACCGATAACTGCACCCACAACACCCTTAGCAACACCAACTCCTCCACCTCAGTAGCCAAAATTCTCAACCTCACTCTTCTCTTTCTCTGTGTTCTCTGTGGTTCATTAAAAATCCCCAATCGATATGACTTCTTCCCATACCCCTGATCCCCCAAAAAAACCTGCTAGAGGCTCTCGTGAGTCTCGCAAGCACACGCCAAAAGCAAATACAAAAGGTCTTTATCAAAGAGCTTTTAAACAAGCTTTTGTCAAGCTAAACCCACGGGTGATGCTGAAAAATCCGGTGATGTTTGTGGTGTGGGTTGGCACAATTGTGACTGCATTATTAACTATCGACCCGACGCTGTTCGGCCCGGTTCCCGGCGAAAATCAGAGAGTTTTCAACGGTTTAGTCACGTTTATTTTGTTCTTTACTTTGGTATTTGCTAATTTTGCCGAAGCGATAGCAGAAGGGCGGGGGAAAGCGCAAGCAGATGCACTGCGATCGACCAAAGCCGACACAACAGCCCGCAAACTCCTACCAGACGGTTCAATTCAAGAAGTTAGTTCGACATCTCTGAGACGCGGCGACCAAATTAAAGTGATCGCAGGCGATGTCATTCCTGCCGACGGCGAAGTGATCGCAGGTGTCGCGTCGGTGGATGAATCTGCGATCACTGGCGAATCCGCACCGGTGCTCAAGGAACCCGGATCGGACATCGCCAGTTCCGTTACCGGCGGGACGCGCATCCTTTCCGACGAACTGACGCTGCGGGTGATGGCAGATCCGGGTAAGGGGTTTTTGGACAGGATGATCGCGCTGGTAGAGGGCGCAGAACGCTCTAAAACGCCGAACGAGATCGCGCTGACGGTTCTGCTGGCGGTGCTGACTCTGGTGTTTTTGATTGTGGTTTCGACGATTCCGCCGATCGCAAATTATGTGAAAACTCCCGTGGGCGTGGTGACGCTGATTTCGCTGCTGGTGGCGCTGATTCCAACAACCATTGGAGGTTTGCTGAGCGCGATCGGCATTGCGGGCATGGATCGCGTCGCTCAGTTTAACGTGATAGCGACCTCTGGACGCGCTGTGGAGGCTTGCGGCGACGTGAATACGCTGATTTTGGACAAAACGGGGACGATCACGCTGGGGAACCGTTTAGCCGAAGAATTCATTCCGGTTAACGGTCACTCGCTGCAAGAAGTGGCGCAGGTAGCCTTGGATGGGAGCGTGTTTGACGATACTCCAGAGGGAAAGTCGATCGTCCGTTTGGCTCAGAATTTGGGCGCACAGGTGGATTTCGATCGCGCTAACGCCACTGGGCTGGATTTTTCCGCAAAAACGCGGATGTCTGGCACGGATTTGCCCGATGGGACGGAGCTTCGCAAGGGTGCGGTTGATGCGGTGAAGGGTTTTGTGCGATCGCGCGGCGGCAATTTCGGGCCGGATCTCGATGCAGCTTACGAGCGAGTTTCCCGCTTGGGAGGCACACCCTTAGCTGTTTGTCAAGGCAGCGACACCTACGGCATTATCTATTTAAAAGATGTCATCAAACCGGGAATTCGCGATCGATTTGACCAACTGCGAAAAATGGGAATTCGCACCATTATGCTCACCGGAGATAACCGAATTACAGCATCAGTAATTGCCGATGAAGCAGGCGTTGACGACTTCATTGCCGAAGCCACTCCCGAAGACAAAATCGACGTAATTCGCAAGCAACAAGCCGAAGGCAAATTAGTAGCAATGACAGGAGACGGAACCAACGACGCACCCGCACTAGCCCAGGCAAATGTAGGACTCGCGATGAATTCGGGAACCCAAGCAGCGAAGGAAGCAGCGAACATGGTGGACTTAGATTCAGACCCCACAAAACTAATTGATTTAGTTACAATTGGCAAACAATTGCTGATTACTCGCGGCGCGCTGACCACATTTTCCCTAGCCAACGATATCGCTAAATATTTTGCAATTATTCCGGCAATATTTTCCCCTGTTGGGGCTTTAAACGTCATGGGTTTAGCCAGCGGTCAATCCGCAGTTTTGTCGGCATTAATTTACAATGCTTTGATTATTCCCGCTTTGATTCCACTAGCATTAACTGGTGTAAAGTTTAGACCCTTGACTGCAAATCAACTGTTGCAGCGGAATATTTTAATCTACGGATTGGGCGGAGCAGTCGCGCCGTTTATCGCCATCAAAGTTATTGATGTTTTGATTACCGCCGTTGGGCTAGCATAGATCGGGAAAGCATGACAAGGATTTTGACACGGATACACGGATTAATCTCGTTCCCCGGCTCTGCCGGGCAACGCAGATCCAGAGGCTCTGCCTCGATTTTACCCAAAAAATCATCCAATAAAAAGACCGATATTTATTCCCAAAATCAGGAGAATTTATGAAACGAAATGATTTGCTAAAGGATGTTTTTCCCAGAGATTTCCAAGAAAATCTTGAGTTAACACAAAGGCTTTGGCAGCGCCACCCAATCCCGGTGCAGCTATTTCTAGTAATGTGTTTCAATGCTATAGTTGCCCCCGCTGTCTACGCTGCTGCGGGTGAAGATTTGACCCGAAAAGCTGTCTGGGGTTTAAGTCTCCTAGGTTTGGTGATTATCGCCCTTTCTATTTACTTGTTCGTAGTCATCTTTCAGCCGGAAAGATTTTAGTCAATAATTAACCCTTAGCAAATAACCGATCGAGGTAATTTATGAGAGAAATAATTAGAGCCATTCGCCTTACCCTGGTTTTGTGGGGAATTACAGCCCTTATTTACCCTTTAATCTTGCTAGTAATCGGCCAAATGGCCTTCAACTCCCAGGCAAACGGCAGCTTAATTACCAACCAAGGAGTTGTAGTTGGCTCTGCTTTAATCGGTCAGCCTTTCTCCTCGGAAAGATATTTTTGGAGCCGTCCCAGCACCACCAATTACAGCAGCTTTGCGACAGAAAATTACGATCCGACAAAGGGAGAAAATGTTAGTCAAAGAACAGGCGTTTCCGGTGCTAGCAACCTTGCCCCCAGTAACTCGGTTTTGCTGAAGCGAGGCAATGAGAAAGATGGTTTTAAAGGGGTGAAAGTTGAATTAGATCGCCTTAACAAAGCTGGTATCAAACCAACTGCTGATTTAGTGTACACCTCTGGTTCTAGCCTCGATCCACACATTAGTGTAGAGGCAGCTCGCACGCAAATTCAGCGGATAGCAAAAGTACGATCGCTGAATTTAAATCAAGTAGAAATGTTGGTAGCCAAAAATACAGATGGCAGATTTCTCGGCATTTTCGGTGAACCGGGAGTTAACGTCCTGAAACTGAATTTGGCTCTCGATCGTTTACAATAGTTTACAGTCAATAGTCAGTAGTCCTTAGTCATTAGTCATTAGTCATTTGTTACTTGTTATTTATAGCAACCGCCAACTACCAACTGACAACCGCCAACTGACAACTGACAACCGACAACTGTCAACCGACAACTAACAACTGACAACTGACAACTCACAACTCACTACTCAGCTATGATTCACTCTAGCGAACTTACCAACAATCCAGACGCGGTTTACGCCCAACCGAACCGCACTTACGATCGCACTACCCGCCGGGGAAAGCACAAAATATTTATCGGCATGGCCCCCGGTGTCGGCAAAACTTTCCGAATGCTGGAAGAAGGACACAGGCTCAAATCTGAAGGCATTGATGTGGTAATTGGACTGTTAGAAACTCACGGCCGGAAAGAGACAGCAGCTAAAGCAGAAAGATTGGAGATAGTACCCAAAAAAACAATGCGGCGCGGCGAAAAAATGCTCACCGAAATGGATACAGATGCTGTCATCGAACGCCGTCCTCAATTAGCATTAATAGACGAACTGGCTCATACAAACATTCCGGGTTCTCTGAGAGAAAAACGATATCAAGATGTCGAACAAATTCTCAAGGCTGGAATTGATGTTTTCTCCACCCTCAACATTCAGCACATAGAAAGTCTCAACGATTTAGTAGCTCGAATTACCGGAGTTGTAGTGCGAGAGCGAGTGCCCGATCGCGTCCTCGAAGATGCTGACGAAATAGTCGTTGTCGATGTCACGCCGGAAACTTTAGAAGAAAGGTTGCTAGAAGGCAAAATTTATGCTCCAGAAAAAATTGAACAATCTTTAGAAAACTTTTTCCAGCGCCGTCATTTAATCGCTTTGCGAGAACTCGCCCTGCGAGAAGTCGCAGACAATGTGGAAGATGATGCTGCAACTTTAAAAGGTCAATCTTGCAACATTCACGAACGAGTTTTAGTGTGCATCTCAACTTATCCGAACTCCTTGCAACTGCTGCGGCGGGGCGCGAGGATTGCTAGCTACATGAATGCTCCATTTTATGCTGTGTTTGTCAACGATCCAGACCGATTTTTAACAAAAGCAGAAAGCTTGCACGTTGAAACTTGTGAGAAACTATGTCAAGAATTTAAGGGGCAATTTTTGCGGGTAAACGGGACTAATATAGCCAAAGTGATTTCGGAGGTAGCTAAACAGTATCGCATTACTCAAATTGTGATCGGCGAAAGCCAGCAATCCCGCTGGCATTTGCTGCTGCGGGGTTCTTTGACTCAACAGTTAGTGCGATCGCTCAAACACGTAGATTTGCACATCATCGCTACCGAAAAAAGTCAGTAGTCATTAGTTATTAGTCAGCAGTCAGTAGTCAGTAGTTGTGAGTTGTGAGTTGTTAGTCATTTAGCATAAAAACTGCAACTTTCGGAGGATAGCTGAATCTAGCGGGCGGTGGATGCACCCGAAGATTTTACGTGCCAGAATCGCACTTAGTAACCTGATTAAAAATGCAATCGCTATGGTGGATGATTACATTCTCAACTTGCTAGTTATTGGCATCCTCCTGCTTACCGTTACCTTGGGTTCCGGCTGGATTTCGCGATTGCCTGTATCTTATGCCTTAATTTATCTAATTGTCGGTATCGGATTGGGACCCTACGGCGTCAAGCTGATTGACTTGCGTCCCGAAGCTGAATTTTTAGAAAGGCTTACAGAATTTGTAGTTATTGTTTCTCTGTTCAGTTGCGGCTTAAAAATGAATCGCCCGCTGCAATTTTGGGCTTGGAATTCCACAGTGCGGCTGATCGGTTTTTTAATGCCGATTTCTATTTTTGCAGTGGCCGCTATCGGTCATTGGTTTGTAAAATTAGATTGGGGCCCGGCGATTTTACTGGGAGCAATTCTCGCTCCCACCGATCCAGTTTTGGCCTCAGAAGTTCAGTTAGCTCATCTAGACGATCGCGATGAATTGCGCTTTGGTTTAACATCGGAAGGCGGTTTGAACGATGCTTTAGCTTTTCCCTTTGTTTATTTCGGCATTTATTCGCTAAAAGATAACAACTGGTCGAACTGGTTTGCGCAGTGGGTAGCAGTTGACTTGATTTGGGCGATCGCCGCAGGTATCGTTATGGGTATTTTAGTAGCTAAAGCCGTCACCTGGATCGATCGGCAACTCCAACACTATAGACCGGCCGATCAATTAATGGAAGATTTCATTGCCCTCAGCACAATTCTGCTTACCTATTCCCTCACAGAAGTAGTCAACGGCTACGGATTTCTCGCCGTTTTTGTAGCAGGAATTGTCGTGCAGCGGAGTTACCGCAACCCAGAAAAGCCGCTTTCCCAACTGCACTTTACCGAGCGTATAGAAAAGTTAATGGAAGTAGGAACTATTTTACTATTAGGTTCACTTTTGCGCTTAGAGCCTATGTTGGCATATGGAGGCTACGCCCTCCTAGTAGCTGGATTGTTGATTTTTATAATCCGGCCTGTGGGAGCTTGGATTAGTACGATCGGCAGTCCTTTGCACCCCGCCAGCCGCTGGCTCTGCGGGTGGTTCGGTATCCGTGGTGTCGGTTCTATCTATTATCTTACCTATGCTTTTGGTAACGGTTTAAAAGGCGAAACCGCCGAAAAAATTGCCTGGATTACCTTTACAACAATCATAATTTCTGTGGTTTTGCACGGCATTACTTCCACCCCGTTAATGAACTGGTACGAGCGCCAAATCAAACCTAAAGTCCCGGATTTAATTTAATTCATAGTCCTAGACGCATAAATACCTTTAAAAACAGGGTTTTTCGCTTCTATTAAAGATTAACCATGCAGTCTCTTCCTAAAAAAAACTGGTTTCTGCGTCCAGGACTAATTGAGTAAGGTGTGTGACTTTGAGTTCTTCACTTACCAGTGAGATGATTGAGAGTCACGCACCCTACTAAATCTTAATTCTAGATCGCCCCCAAAGCGCACACCGTTGCTTTCTGTGCGTGAGTTATTCCCTCACTCTTAAGTTGAAAGCAAAGGCATTGCAACGCATCTTACAGGTGTTAAGGGACAAGAGGAGACTCGAACTCGAAAGCGCCGATGTCAATAATTCCCCCGCTAACGCGATTAAAAGGAGAGATACCCCGCTGGTCGTAGAAGGGAGGACCGATAAAAGGTCCAGACGTTAAAACAAAAGCTGGGTCGCCACCATTAATAGCGGGACTAGCCGGTTGCAGTGCCAAAGTCTGAGTCGAACCGCCGTTATCTGCCAGGGGGTTTAGTAGGGGGTCAATAGGTGCAGCAGCAGTGCCAACTTGATCGCCAACAGCAGTAAAACCCGTGCTGCCAGTACCGTCGCCAATTAAGTTGTAGCCACCGCTGGCGAAGCTGCCGAAAACGTCAGGGTCAGTGGTGGCACTGTTGAGAGCGATGATAGTATTTTTGACATTCACCGTGCCGCCGTTCCATATACCACCGCCACTTGCAGGGGAAGACAACGAGGGAAATGATGGCACACTGTTGGAGGGGTTTGCTTTGTTGCCGGAGAGAGTGCTGTTTGTCAGCGTTACCGTGCCAGCTTTGTTATAGATGCCAGCACCCCTGCTACCTGCGTTGGTTGCTGTGTTTCCAGAGAGAGTGCTGTTCGTCACCTCTACTGTGCCGTTATCGTTATAAATGCCACCACCAAACAAACCACTCTCAAAAAAACTACCGACAGTGTTACCAGAAAGAGTGCTGTTCGTGACTTTGACTGTGCCACCCTCACGGTTATAAATGCCGCCACCACTGCCACCGCCCGCATCGTTGCCAGAAAGAGTGCTGCTTGTCACCTCCACAGTACCGCCTTGGTTAGAGATGGCAGCACCATTTACTCCTGCCGGAACCCCTAGGGTAAAACGCACTCCAACGTTGCCAGAGAAAGTGCTGTTTGCTACTTTGACTGTGCCTGGGCCATTGTTAGAGATGCCACCGCCATTGGTAGCGCGGTTGCCTGAGAAAGTGCCGTTCGTCACGTTTACTGTGCCGCTATTGTTTGAGATGGCACCGCCTCTGCTTGGTGCGAAGCCACTGTTGCCTGAGAAAATGCTGTTAGTCAAATTTACTGTGCCACCCTCATTGTGGATGCCACCACCACTGGGGATGGGATTCAAATTGGGGTTAAAGAAATTGCTCAAACGGTTGTTAGAGAAAGTGCTGTTGGTCGCATTTACTGTGCCGCCATTGTTGTAGATGCCACCACCCCTGCCACCTGTCACAGTGTCACCTGTCACAGTGTTGTTAGAGAGAGTGCTGTTGGTCACATTGACTGTGCCACCGTCGTTATAGATGCCGGCGCCGTCTCTTGTATAACCATTGGCGATGGTTAATCCATCAAAAGTCGCACTGACTCCACTGTTTACCTTGAAAATCCGGTAAATTCCGCCCGTATCCAGCCGTACTGTCAAGTTGCTAGAACCAGTGTTATTAGTAATAGTGACATCGCCACTAATCTCAGGTAATACTCCTGTGAGATTGATTGTCTGTGGCCCGGCTGGCAGATTGAAAGTAATAGTATCATTCCCAGTAAAAGCGTTAGCATTCAGCAGTGCTTGTCGAAACGAACCTTCTGCCAGACTGTAGTCTATCAGGCTGTCATTGCTATTGACAACTACAGTATCATTGGCTGCGATCGCGACAGTAGTATTGTTTTGGTTAGCATCAACTTGGTAATTCCCATCTGCTAGTTTCAGCTTCAGCGTCTCCTGTGCCTCAGCATGGATATCATCGACAGCCGTGAGGCTCACATCTACAAAATTTTGTCCCTCCGGGATGGTGACAGTGACATTTGAACTGTTGACAGAAAAGCCACCACCGCTGAGGGTGTAGTCGCTAGGTTTAGTTGGATTGTTGCTACTACCGTCTATTGCTAGGTTGACTGTTAAGTTGCCGCCACCCTCACCCGTGCGACTGATGCGAAAAGTGGCTGGATTGTTGCCTGTTTCTGATGCTGCCTCATCTATAGCAGCTATGCTGACCGTTGGCAAAATGTCATCGTTAATAATAGTGAAGCTAGCAGTTTGCTGACTTCCTAAAATTCCCCTGCCTACTGGATTAACTAATTTCAAATTAATCTGTTCGTCTGGTTCGACAATCGTATCTCCCACAAGAGGAATTGATACTGTTTTGGATTCTTCGCCACTGGCAAAGTTGATAGTAACTGGCAGATTGTTAATGTAGTCTTCGGTAACAGTAGCTGTGGAAGTTGTATCTAGTTCCACTTGGAGGCTGACTGCCCCCTCACGGCTGCCCGTGCGTTGAACTGTGGCGACAACTTGATTGGGACTGCCACTGTTGCCCTCGTTAGCACTGTAGCTAGAGGTGCTGAATGCTAAGAGACTGGGGATTGATATGTCATCGTTAATAATAGTTAAAGTAGCAGTTGGCTGACTTCCTAAAGTTACCCTACCTACAGGATTAACCAATTTCACTTTAATCTGTTCGTCTGGTTCGACAATCGTATCTCCCACAAGAGGAATTGATACTGTTTTGGATTCTTCGCCACTGGCAAAGTTGATAGTAACTGGCAGATTGTTAATGTAGTCTTCGGTAACAGTAGCTGTGGAAGTTGTATCTAGTTCCACTTGAACGCTGACTGCCCCCTCGGTGCTGCCAGTGCGTTGAAGTGTGGCGACTATTTCGGAAGTGCCACTCTTGCCCTCGTCGGCACTGTAGCTAGAGGTGCTGAATTCTAAGATACTGGGGGTTGAGTTTGAGGTAAGTGGAGTGAGTGAGGTGGTGAAATTGGCGGCTCGGATACTGCTGCTGTTAATACCTTTTAAAATAGCGAGATATTCGCCTGTCACGTTATCTCGAACGATCGTATCTCTGGCAAAATCGCCTGTTCCTTGAGAGATATTCAAGTCTTGAAATTCCAAGCCTCCATCGAGTCCTATTAAGTCTGTACCCAGGCTAAAGTCGGCAATCAAGTCAGCATTGGCAAGAGTAGAACTGCCGGTATTAACTGAATTATTTTGTACTCGCCCGATGACAAAAATGTCGTCACCCTCGTCACCCCTTAAGGTATCGGCACCGCTATCTCCAAATAGGACATCATTGCCTTCATTTCCAGATAGCAAATCATTTTCTTTGCCGCCGCGCACAAAATCGTTGCCCTGCCCTCCTTCGAGGGTATCATTACCGTTATCGCCAAACACCCAATCCTCGTTTGCGTCGCCTTGAACCTTGTCACTGTCTTTGCCGCCGTAGAGGGTATCATTGGCTTGGTTGCCCAAGATGTAGTCATTACCTTGGTTGCCAAAGATTTGATCGTCCCCTTCTGCGCCAAACAGCGTATCATCGCCTTGTTTGCCGGAGAGGGAGTTACTTCCAGGAAAGCCAATTAAAACATCGTTGTTGGGGGTACCTTCGAGTGTAGCCATTTTTTTTGATAGATGCTAACTGAGCGGAGTTGCTCTAGCGCGGATCTCGCGGGTTAGCGGAAGCGATCGCGATTTCCATCGCGCGTAGTGCGATATTGCAAATTAGAATCTATGACGCTACCAACTTTATTAAGTTCCACTGTTGGGCTGGCTAAAGGAAGTGCGTAGGCTTTGCAATCTACTAATGTTTTGTTTAGCTATGAAACTGGTTTCACCCAGCCCGTGTAGCTGGTGCGATCGATCAACTTTACGTCATCCTATCGGTTGCAGATCAATAATAAACAAAGTTTATTGTCTCGCGCGATTGAAAAAAATCAAAGCGAGTTTGCGGCTGCAACGAAATTTCAAGCATTAGGGAGCCTTCTGCACCACGTTGACAGGGGTGACTGGTTTCACCCCAACTAATAAAGCGAGTTCCCGCCACTTCCAATAACAATCTGCATCGGTAAAACCAATTTCTCTAAACCAGCGCAATTGCGTTTCTACATCAAGCAATTGATTAGACGGATCATCTGGCGAATCGCTAATACCAATTGCCTCTCGAAATTTATCATGCAAAGCGGGAGTTGCTGACGCTACGTGTTCCAAATTGCAAAAAATGCCTCCGGGCTCCAAAAGCTCGAAAATCTCGGTGTAAAGCGAACGTTTGCGATCGTCTGCTACATGATGAATCGCAAAACTAGAAACAACCGCATCAAACTTGCCCAAATCCGCCGGTAGCGATTCGTCAAAATTGTGCTCAATTACCGTGACATTCTGGTCATCACCAAAGCGAATTCTGGCTTTTTCCAGCATTGTCGGCGAAAAGTCGATCGCCACACATTCAACATTTGGTCGATCGCACTTAAGCAGACCCAGCAACCGCCCGTCTCCCGTGCCCACATCCAGAATTCGCTTCACATTTTTCGGCACTTCCTCCAACAAAATCGCTTCACCTTCAGTGCGGTGAGGAATTCCATCAGCTTTAGCAAGATACCACAAAGCGTGTTCCGCAGAAGTCCAAAGATTCACTTGACTCATAAATTTTTAATCCTCATAAATCTCGCCATTTTTACGAGTAAAAATCCAACCATTATCGCTAGCTTTGGCAATTAAATCATCATCGGGATATTCGGCACTATCTCCCGGAGTGCGATCGCCAATTTCCAGATAAACAACATCTGCATTGCTGCGGTTGACTAAATGATGCCCGTCTGCATCACCCGCCGGAAAACCCGCCGCCATACCCGGTTTCAGCACTTGCTCTCCCGAATTTGTAATCAGAGTAACTTCCCCTTCCAGAACATAGATTAACTCATCTTGACGAGTGTGCCAATGCCTGAGAGCAGAACAACTTCCCGGCGCAAGTCTCACCAAATTCACCCCAAAATTCTGCAACCCGGCAGCATCGCCCAATCGTTTTTTAACTCTCCCCGCAACAGCAGATTGGAATTGCTGAGGGTACTTGGAACCCGTAATTTGTGGCACATTTTTAGGATCGATAATCATAAAACATTCCTTTCACCAATTGCCCACTTTTATAAAAAAAATTAGCTATTCTAACGGTTTCAAAGTAGTAGGATTTTCCCGAATCGGTTTAATAAAACGGCTGTTAGCCCGCACAAAACAATTACCCTTATCAGTAGAAATCGGCAGCCAAGGTTTGCCCTGAGAGTCAGAAATCATAATTTGATTAGCATTATTTCCCGTCACCGCTTCCAAGCGCTGTCCCCGCCGAAAAACAGTCACCACAGGCCACTGCGAAACATTATGTTTATTTCTTTCAAACAACTCAGCAGGCGCATCCAAACCGTCTACAGAAATCGATCGAAATCTCTGAGCCATCCGGCAATTTAACCCTTTAGAATCAGAGTCAACAACCAACCAATTTACCTGCCTGTTGCCCCGCTGTCTCGCAGGTGGCACCGGATAATCACCTTGCTTGTTAGCAACGGGTATTGCTGAGGCTAAATTAGCCCCCATTCCTAAAATCCAAGTCGCTGCGAGAAAGACAATTCTAATCTCTGCTTTCATTGCTACCAAAAATCCTTTAATTCGAGCTCATCATAATTTTATATTACCTGCCACTTCCCCGTCACTTCCGCATCCCACCTCCGACAGTTCCCGCAAGCCATTAAGAATGTGTTATAAATATTGAGATTCATTAAGAAATATTGCTAAAATGCTCGTTTCCTCCTCCGGCGTCAGCAAACTCAAAGAATCTTTAAAAGAAAAAGTATTCTTTGGGAATGAGCCAACCCCCGAACTCATAGCCATCTTACTGATTTACTTCGTCCAAGGCATTCTCGGACTAGCCCGCTTAGCCGTCAGCTTCTTTCTCAAAGACGAACTAGGTATGAGTCCGGCAGAAGTTTCGGCAATGCTGGGCGTCGTAGCCCTGCCTTGGATTATCAAACCCGTGTTCGGCTTCATGTCGGACGGCTTACCGATATTCGGCTACCGCAGACGCCCTTACATCGTCCTCTCCGGGCTGCTGGGAACCTTAGCATGGGTGAGCCTCGCAACAATTGTACACACACCGCTTGCAGCTACAGGCGCGATCGCCCTGAGTTCCCTCTCCCTCGCCGTCAGTGACGTAATCGCCGACTCCCTGGTAGTCGAAAGGGCCAGAAAAGAATCCGTTACCGACGCCGGTTCCCTGCAATCCTTGTCTTGGGGCGCTGCAGCCCTCGGCGGACTAATTACCGCCTACCTCAGCGGTTCCCTGCTGCAACACTTCAGCACTCATACTATCTTTTTAATCACCGCATCTTTCCCGCTAATTGTATCAGCAACAGCTTGGTTAATTGCCGAAGAAAAAACCGACAAAAGAACCGACTTTGAAACAGTCAAAGACCAATTCAAACAACTGCGGCAAGCTGTTACCCAAAAAACAATTTGGCTGCCCACCGCCTTTCTCTTCCTCTGGCAAGCCACCCCAAGCTCAGACTCCGCCTTCTTCTTTTTCACCACCAACGAATTAGGCTTTCAACCAGAATTTCTGGGCCGAGTGCGCCTCGTTACCAGCATTGCCGCCCTCGCCGGCATCTGGCTGTTTCAACGCTTCCTCAAAACAGTTCCATTTCGAGTAATTTTTGGCTGGTCAACCGTCCTTGCGGCTACTTTGGGCATGACTACTTTATTATTAGTAACTCATGCCAACAGAGCTTTAGGAATTGACGATCAATGGTTCAGCATCGGAGACAGCCTGATCCTGACAGTAATCGGACAAATTGCTTATATGCCGGTGCTCGTACTCTCCGCCAGATTGTGTCCCCCAGGCGTGGAAGCAACTTTATTTGCCGTATTGATGTCAGTCACCAACTTAGCAGGACTTATTTCCCACGAAGGCGGCGCACTTTTGACCCACTTGCTAGGAATTACCGATCGCAATTTCGATAACCTCTGGCTGCTAATTGTCATCACAAACCTCTCCACACTTCTGCCCCTACCCTTCTTAAATTGGCTGCCCGCCGATAGTACAGAAAGCGCCGATCCAAATTCTCAAAAGTCTCTTCCCGTATTAGAACCAGAAATCGGCAGTTCCAAACCAGGCGGACAGCATTTCATGCCCGAATACTTTCCCGACTTAGTACCGACAGTAAGGTCACAAAGCCGCACCGCAGACAGCAAATAAAGGCAGGCACACACGGATTTTGACACGGATACACGGATGAATTTAACTGTGTTTCCAAATTCTCCGATTTTCCTTCTCTCTGCGCCCTCTGTGTTCTCTGCGGTTAAAAAATTCGCTCCCGTAACACCAATGCAAGACTTACAACTTTCCGCATCTCAAACCGCAGCTCAAAACGTATCATACGATCGCACAGACTGGCAGCGCGGTTACGAATCCCAACCCAACGAATCCGACTACTGGATTGACGACATAGAAGGCGAAATCCCCGCTGGCTTGCAAGGCACATTCTTTCGCAACGGGCCGGGATTATTGGATGTCAACGGCCAGCGCATCCACCACCCGTTTGACGGTGACGGGATGGTTTGTGCGATCGCAATATCCGAAGGTCGCGCCCATTTCCGCAACCGATTCATACACACAGAAGGCTATATCGCCGAACAAAAAGCCGGAAAAATCCTCCACCGAGGCGTTTTCGGCACACAGAAGCCAGGGGGCTGGCTAGCCAACATCTTTGATGTCAAAATCAAAAACATTGCCAACACCAACATCATTTATTGGGGCGACAAACTGCTAGCACTTTGGGAAGCCGCACAGCCCTACAGACTCGACCCCCGCACCCTAGAAACACTCGGCTTAGACACTCTAGACGGCATTTTACAACCCGGTGAAGCCTTCGCCGCCCACCCCAGAATTGAAAAAGGGAAAAATGGCAAAGGAGACAGATTAGTAAACTTTTCGGTCAAGCCCGGTTTGTCGAGTACCATCACGATTTACGAACTCGACGAAAGCGGCAAACTTTTGCAGCGTCACGCCCACGCAATACCGGGTTTTGCCTTCCTGCACGACATGGTAATTACCCCGAATTACTGCATATTCTTCCAAAATCCCGTCAGCTTCAATCCGCTGCTTTTCGTGTTAGGATTTCGGAGTGCATCCCAGTGCATTCAATTTTCGCCAAACAAGCCAACGCAAGCAATTTTAATTCCCCGCAACGGCACTGACGAGGTAAAGATATTAGAAACCGAACCTTGTTTTGTCTTCCACCACTGCAACGCCTGGGAAGAAGGAGACGAAGTTTTTGTTGACTCAGTTTGTTACGAATCATTTCCCACAGTAGAAGCGGACGGCGATTTTCGCGAGGTTGATTTTGAGAGCGTCCCCGCAGGCGAATTGTGGCGGTTTAAGTTAAATTTGCAAGACAAAACCGTGCAGCATCAAGTTGTTGAAACTCGGTGCTGCGAGTTTCCGACTCTGCATCCCAATAATGTCGGACAGCCTTACCGATATCTTTATATCGGTGCTGCTGATGCTCCCACGGGAAATGCTCCTTTGCAAGCTATCCTCAAAATTGATTTCGTGACTGGTGAAAGGCACATTTGGAGTGCGGCACCACGCGGTTTTGCGGGGGAACCGGTGTTTGTTACCCGTCCCGATGCTGTTGCGGAGGATGACGGCTGGCTGCTGGTTTTAATGTATGATGCAGCTAATCATCGATCGACCTTAGTGATTTTAGATGCTCGCGACATCACCAAAGGCCCGGTAGCGCGCTTGCATTTAAAACAGCACATTCCCTACGGTTTGCACGGAAGTTTCACACCAAATGTACTGCTTCCTATCGGTTCGTAGTTGCCCGTTGATTCGCCTGGTTCTTGCGCCGATGAGCGCCACAGCCCGCCGGGGGTTTAAACCCCCGGCTCACAGCGAAAGTCCTCTAAAAGAGGACTAAAACCAAGATTTATTATCGATCGAGTTTCTTTAGTCGGTTTCAACCGACTTTAGCTATGAGCCAGGGGTTTAAACCCCTGGCGGACTGCTGGGAGTGCTAACAACTATTCAAGATGTAAAATATCATAATAAATGCAAACTATCAACATATTTAATTTCAAAAAAATACTTATTTTAATTGGCACTTTCCTCGCAATTTTCGCAATCATCTTATCTATTTACTCTCACAATGCTAACGCTCAAGAGCCTTATAATCTATCTCCAGAAAGCACTGTAGCGTCCAAAGGCTTGGTTGAGGTCAAAATGACATTAATAGCCGTTGATCCCATTAAAAACGAATTAGAAGCCCGCTTGCAGTTTGAACTAAAAGGTATCTATAAAAAAGGGCCAACTTACCCAGCTCAAGACTTGTTAATGACAGTTAACGGCGCAAACGTACCGGATTCGGAAATTACCTTTAAAGAAGGTAAACCGATGATTGTCCCTGCATTGAAGTTTAACTTAGTCAAAGGAAAAATTAACAATTACCCGTTTGATAGGCACATTGCTAAAGTAGCTATTTCGATTGACCCGCTGCCTTCGATTGGGAAAAAGTTTGCTCCCTTTGAACTGAATCCCGTGCCGCTGGAATTTAAGTTTAATGCCGATGTTCCCGGTTTCGACATCAGCTATAAGCCGATGGAAGAGAATTCATCTATCTTTATTTATATCGATGTTTCTGCAACTCGATCACTGCCGGTGAAATTCTTTGCGTTAGTGATAATTGTGATCATGTGGGTGCTGTCAATTATGGCGCTTTTGCTAGCATTGAAAGTGATGAAATCAGGCAAGTTGCCGGAAGTGGGAATGTTGAGTTGGACTGCTGTCATGCTGTTTGCTTTTCCCGCGATTCGCAACGCTCAACCGGGGGTGCCTCCCGTGGGAACTGCCAGCGATTTCCTTTCCTTTTTTTGGACGGAAATTATAGTTGTGGTGGCGTTGGTGATTATCGGTAGCTGTTGGTTAAAGCGGTATCATCCGCCGATTGAATGATTTTAGATTTTAGATTTTATATTGGAAGAATTTACCCCCGATATAAATCAGGGGGCTTGTAGCTTTGATACTTTCAATTAACAGCCAACAGTCAACTGTTAACTAAATTCAAAGATTCAATTTTTGACTTCCAAATTCTCAATATCCTTTGCGGGTACGCCCAAACCGCGCAAGATAGTAAAAGCCATAATTCGATATCCCGATTGATTGGGGTGCACTCCATCTGCAGCCAACAAATTCAGAGTCTTGCCCGCGTGCTTTTGATACGTGCCGATAACTTCCCGAAAAGGCGTATTCAAATCTATAAACAAGCACTGATTCTCTAACGCAATTTCTCGCATCGCGGCAACATACTGTTGCAACCTGCGATTTTCTGGGCCGTCGATACTTTCCCCTATCAGAGTAGGAGAAAGCAGTACAAGTCGAATTCCTGCGGCTTTTGCGGCCAGCACCATTTGAGTTATTTTCTCCCGATATTCTGCCACTTGCACTCCCGCGGACCAGTTGCCTTCCGGATAAAACTGATTGTTTGGGAAGTCTATGAAAGCGTTCCAAACGTCGTTGACTCCGACATTAATCATCACTAAACCTGGCTTTTGGTCGATCGCATCTTTCTGGAAGCGCGCTTGCATATCAGTCGATTTGTTACCGCCGATCCCGGCGTTGATGATTTCGATTTTGCGATCGGGATAAAGGGCATTCAGATAGCGTTCCAGCAGCCAAACGTAACCTCCGGGGTATTTCCCCGCCTCGGTGATGCTGTCGCCCACTATCACAATTTTGCGCTTGCCAGTGAGCAAGTTCTGGATTTCTGGTGCCGGCGTTGCTTGGGATACGGATTCTTTAAACACTGGAATTAAGGAGTGAGGAAGGTTGAAGGCGATAACAGCAGCAATTACGGCAATGGCAAGTCTAATTAAAAATTGCCTCAGCCGGGGTTTGGGACGGGGCGATAGCGCATTGGGAGACATTACGCAGATTCCTATTAAAACTCTAACTATTTATGTCTGCAATAATATTATCCATTGCAGGGGTTTTTGTCACTTATTTCAATAACTCAGTCATGGACTAACAAAAACCTGGTTTGGACGCCACATCCTAAGTTATAAGCCTTAAGGCAGAAACCTGGTTGTTGACCCCGCCTGCGTAAGTTGTACAGGTGAAATCACTGAGGTTTTTGTTGCCCCGATCAGTCCGTGTAATTCCCATCACAAAAAAGTTCGCCCAATGTCACATGATTTCTGCTACTTACGGCACAACTTGAGCAGGTGTTCGCAGTTTATAATATTATTGATTAGTTCAGGAAACAACTTTTCATGCGAGGTTAAAGCAATGGTAGCAAATTCAAATTTTTTATATCCTCAAAATCGCTATTACGGTGAGGTAAAACCAGAGAATTTGGTATTTAATGCGAATTTACAAGAGTTTTCTCAGCGAGTGGGTTACATCAGTTCCTTGACATCTAACGGTAAAATCTCTGTGGAACAGGCATTTACTCAGATCCAAACACTGTGGGAACAGGTGGAAAAGTCGAAAAAGCAGTTGGGAATTGGCGAAAATCCATTTTCAGCTTGAATAATTAGCGGTTGGCTTGGAAGTTGAGTTACGCGCCATTGATGCCGATCGATTAATCCACAGCTTAAGATGAAAAATGAAAAAGTAGCTAGTGGCGATCGACCTTTTTGCCTATGAGTTCTGATTTAGTACCCCTCCTTCCCAAAGTATCCGTCGGCCGCCGCGCCGCGGCCCTCTGCATCGACGGAATCGCAGTTTGGCTGCCCAGTTTGCTTCTGGGCAATAATGCGATTGTCCAAACCATATTTTTTGTCCTGCTGTGGCTGATCATGCGCGTAGCCATCGTCAGGAAAAACCAAGGTCAAAGTCTGGGGCGCTGGGCCTTGGACATGAAAATTGCCGATACCAGATTCCACCGGACTCCCGGAGTGCAAGAACTCTGCAAGCGCGAAGCCTTACTGGGCTTTGGCGCCGCCTTAGCCTTCGCAGGTATAGGTGGACTCACATCTACCAACGCCGCCGTCTTGCTGCTGATGCTGCCCCTGGCGATCGACTGTAGCGTTGCCCTCACCTCCGCCGAAAGATTTCCCCAAGCTTTCCACGATCGCATCGGCGGGACGATCGTCGTCGGAACCCGCCGTGGCTACTCCCTCGACATCAAAGTTAGAAGATTGCTTGACCAAGTGC
Organism: Microcoleus sp. D3_18_C4; assembly: GCF_036702355.1. Taxonomy (NCBI): domain Bacteria; kingdom Bacillati; phylum Cyanobacteriota; class Cyanophyceae; order Oscillatoriales; family Microcoleaceae; genus Microcoleus; species Microcoleus sp. D3_18_C4. The sequence goes on along the minus strand of NZ_JAUBTF010000049.1, from coordinate 29,635 downwards.
AGAGCAATGTGAGAAGATAATAAATTGTGTTTAAATTAGTCGAAATTTATTTAGAATTATGGCTAAAGGCGTCCGCATCATAATTACTCTAGAGTGTACTGAGTGCCGTACAAACGTAAGCAAACGCTCAAAAGGCGTGTCTCGGTACACCACCACCAAGAACCGTCGCAACACGACGGCGCGGCTGGAACTCAAAAAGTTCTGCCCCCATTGCAACAGCCACACTGCCCACAAAGAGATCAAGTAGTGATTAGTCATTAGTCCTTAGTCATCAGTCATCAGTTGTTGGCAATTGATATTGAGCCGCGAAAAGCAAATAACTAACCAATGCTTTCCTGACGGCTAGCAACTAACGGCTAATAACTAAAAACTCACAATCAACAGTCAACAAACAACAGTCAACAAACAACAAACCATGACTTATTTTCGCCGGCGCGTTTCGCCCATCAAACCAGGAGACCCGATCGACTACAAAGATGTCGATTTGCTCAAAAAATACGTCACAGAACGCGGTAAAATTTTGCCCCGCCGGATTACCGGTTTGACCGCAAAACAGCAGCGAGACCTGACCAGAAGCATCAAAAGAGCAAGAATTGTAGCTTTGATGCCCTTCGTAAACCAAGAAGGTTAACAGGATTTGGGATTTTGGGTTTTAGATTTTGGACTGGGAATAAGACTTGCGCGAAAAAAACGTCTTTCTGTAATTAGTAGTGCAGCAAGAATGCAGCGAAATAATCGCGAAATAGGGTTAAGAGTCGCCGCAGCGCAAGTCTTAATCACAAGTCAAAAGTTAAAAAAAAAAGCAAGAAGAAAAAACAACTTTTTAGATTTTAACTTTCACAATTGACCAGAAAAATTGCCAATATCCAAAATCTAAAATCGCAAGCTCGAAACTCGATAAGTGGCTACTGTAAAAATCCAAAATCTCAAATATAAAGCTGGCAAGTGGAGAAGGGAACGTTAGTAGAATTTAGAGTGCACGGCGACCGCCGTCTGGCAGTTGCCGATCGCCCCGACGGCAAGAAAAACTGGGTGGTGGTAGACGAAAACAGTCAACCGCACAGCATACCGCCCAAACAAATCACCTACGAAGTAGTCGGAGAAACATACAAACCCTCCGATATTCCCAAATTTCTCAAAGAAGTAGAAGCATACTCAGATCCGTCGAGTTTAGAAGTAGCTTGGGAACTTTTAGTCGGTGACGGAGAAACAGCAGATCCCGAATCCCTGGCAATGCTGCTATTTTCGGAGAGTAGTGCGGCCCAGTGTTACGCGGCTTACTGTTTGCTATCAACAGACAAACTGTATTTCAAACAAAAGGGCGATCGCTACGAACCGCGACCGGCAGCCCAAGTAGCCGAAATCAAACACCAGCAAGAAGTAGAACAGCAGCGACACCAAGAATCCCAAGGATTTTGGGATCGAGTCAAACAGCGGCTGGCAGGGGAAAATGTAGATTGGGAAAATAGCGATCGAACTCGCCTCGACGCCCTAGAACGCTTTGCCCTCCTCGGAGAAGAAGCAACACACCGCACCCCAGCCTTAGAAACTTTAGCCAGCTTACAACGGTCCGAAAACCCCGAAGCAGCATTTGGCCTCCTAGTCGATCTCGGCCTCTGGAGTACCCACGAAAACCTGTTTTTGCGGCGAAGCCAAATTCCCCTACAATTCTCCGCAAAGGTATTAGAAGTGGCCCAACGCTGCCTAGAAAATCCCCCAACCGACTCCGACACAAATCGTCTCGATTTAACTCACCTCAAGGTTTACACGATTGACGACGAAAGCACAACCGAAATCGACGACGGCCTCAGCTTAGAATTCCTCGAAAACGGCCAGCAGCGGATCTGGATACACATCGCCGATCCCACCCGCTTGCTTTCCCCCGGAGACGAACTCGACCTCGAAGCCAGAAAGCGCACCACTACGGTTTACCTGCCCACGGGAATGATCTCCATGTTTCCCCCAGCTTTGGCAACCGGGCCAATGAGTTTAATTCAAGGCAAAGAGTGCAGCGCCCTCAGCTTCAGCGTCACCTTAGACGAAATCGGCGCGGCTCAAGATTATAGCATCCACATCAGCACCATAAAACCCACCTACCGCTTGACCTACGATGACGTAGACGAAATGCTGGAGTTGGGAATCGAAGCAGAACCGGAAATAGCAGCGATCGCCTCTGCGGCAAAACTGCGCCAAAAATGGCGGGAAGCCCAAGGCGCAATCAGCATTTTCATGCCCGAATCCGTCATCAAAGTCAACGGCGACGACATCAAAATCCACGTCATCGACGACTCCACAGCCCGGATGCTAGTAGCCGAAATGATGATTTTAGCCGGCGAACTAGCCGCCCGCTACGGTCAAGCCCATAGCCTGCCCATACCCTACCGCTATCAGCCACAGCCCGAACTCCCTCCCGATGAAGAACTGCTGGCCGTACCTGCAGGCCCCGCCCGCGCTTGCGCCGTGCGCCGCTGTATGCCCCGCAGCGAAATGGGCCTTACCCCCGGACGCCACGCCGGCTTGGGTTTGGAATTATACACTCAAGTTACTTCCCCGATCCGCCGCTATACCGATTTGCTGACGCACTTCCAAATCAAAGCCCACCTGCGGGGCGAATCACTGCCTTTTTCCGCTGAAGAAATACAGGACATTGTGATGTGTCTCGGCACCGCAGTTAAAGAAGCATCCACCGTCGAACGCCAAACCAACCGCTATTGGGGATTGGAATATTTGCGGCGCAACCCCGATGAAGTTTGGGAAGCTTTAATGCTGCGCTGGCTGAGGGAAGACAGCAATCTCGGATTGATTTTATTGGAAGATTTGGGTTTAGAATTGGCAATGCGATTTGGTCGATCGGTCGCAATAGGCGATCGACTAGAAGTCAAAGTCACACACTGCGATCCGCGATCGGATGTCATTAACTTCCAGGAAATGATATTTGAAGCCGCACAATAGGATTTTAGATTTTAGATTTTAGATTGCAAAAAGCTGTGGTGAAGGCTGAAACTGAGGATAAATCTCGTTTTTAGTCGAGTTTCTGACCCCCTCGCATCCCCCTTGTCAAGGGTAGGGGGGTAAAAAAGATGATGGTTTCATATCTAGTCCTGTAAAATAATCCTAATTCTGGTCAAGGCTAGTTCACCCCCGATCTGTAATATAAGCCAGAAATCCCCTAAACCCGCCCCGACCAAAATATTGGGGTCGATCGACTGGACATGATATTCAATCCAAGACGGGTAATACTTTTGACGTTAAATTGACACGCTTTGCTATCTCCTCTCTTCCTCCGTGTCCTCTGTGTCCTCTGCGGTTAATAAAAAAACTTCAGCATCATAAAAATTGGAAAATTTTACCGCAGCCTAGTAATCTAAAATCTAAAATCTAAAATTTAAAATCGCAAAATGCCCAATTCAATTAGCCAAGTTCAGCCGCCGCTGGAATTTATACCCCCAGCCTACAACCCGCTAGTGATGCAAGGTTGTAAGCAAATACTCCCCTGGTGGCTGCGATTTCGGACGAGTATCAGCCACGTTCAAGCCGAAAACGTCGAAACCCTCGCCGAACTATTCCACCAATTTCAAAATCAGAAAGTTCGCTTCTTGCTAGCCTTCCGCCATCCCAACTCAGACGATCCCTACTGTTTGGGACAACTAATTTGGAAACTCGTTCCCCAGGCAGCGCGCGCCAAAGGCATTCCCTTGCAATTCCCCGTACATTCCCACTTTATCTACGATCGCGGCATTCCCCTGTGGGCCGGTGCGGGAGTCGGCTGGTTGTATTCCCAACTCGGTGGCACTCCGATTGTTCGCGGTAAAATCGATCGCGTCGGATTGCGATCGGCCCGCAATTTATTTGCCAACAGCCAATTCCCGATCGCCGCCGCCCCAGAAGGCGCTACCAACGGTCACAATGAAATAGTTAGCCCCCTCGAACCGGGAATTGCTCAAATGGGCTTCTGGTGCGTTGAAGATTTGCTGAAAGCCGGACGCACTGAAAAAGTTTTAATTGTGCCGATCGGCATTCAATACCGCTATATCAACCCACCTTGGCAACCCCTAGAAAAACTTTTAACTCAATTAGAAATTGATTGCGGACTGCCACCATTAGATCGCACCGACATCGAAAATTTAAAGACTGCAAATTCCGATTCCGAAAACCACAATCACAAATTCCAATATCTGCGCCTGATTCGACTTGGCAGCCATTTGCTAGCAGTAATGGAAGAATTTTACAGCCGTTTTTATCATAAAACTTTACTGCCTGAAACATCTATTTTGACATCACTATCGCTACCAGAAAAAACGGGAAATGATTCGGGCAATGAAGTAATGATGGCTCGACTGAAAGCTTTGTTAGACGTGGGTTTGCAAGTAGCAGAAGAATATTTTAACTTAAAGCCCAAAGGCAGTTTAATAGACCGCTGCCGCCGTCTGGAACAAGCAGGCTGGGAGTATATTTATCGAGAAGATATCAAAGATATTGCAGCACTTTCTCCCTTAGAAAGAGGATTAGCCGATCGCCTCGCTGAAGAAGCAAGTCTTCGGATGTGGCACATGAGACTTGTAGAAAGTTTCGTGTCCGTCACGGGCAGGTACGTCGAAGAACAACTGACAGCAGAACGTTTGGCAGAAACAACTTTACTGCTGTGGGACGTACTGGCTCGCATCAAAGGGGGAAATCCTTTCGGTCGCCCCAAGTTGGGCAAACAGCAAGTACAAATGACCGTGGGCGAACCCATATCAGTGAGCGATCGTTGGGATCGATATCAAACCAGCCGCAGGTTAGCAGTTGCCGAACTCACTCAAGACTTGCAATCAGCTTTAGAAGCAATGATTAAATCTTAATTACTCAGATAAACAAGAGCTTTTAGGGAAGAAGGAATATATATGTTTATTCACTACGTTTTTTTTGGTGAATTATAAACAAATTGTTATAGACTTTTGGAAGAGGTCTAATGAACCGCAAAACCTCGCTCGACAATGAACCAATAAAAATTAGCGATGACTAACAAACCTATCGATTTGTCTACTAACTCAATTAAGGTAAAACTGCTAAATAATTTAGCGCAGGAATTGCTCACACCACTCACTTCTGTCCTCGGCATGGCAAGCGTGTTGAAACAAGAAATTTATGGCCCCTTAACGAGCAAGCAAAAAGAATATATTGACGTGATCCAAGACAGCAGCCGCTCTTTGCGATCGCTAGTTGAAGAAATTTTGGAACTGGCAGAACTAGATGATTCCGCTTTCACCTTGAAGCGAACCGCAGTCGATATAGAAACTTTGTGCCAGCAGGTTGTGACCATCCTGTCCTCCGCGGCAAGTAGACGAGAGCAAGAAATTAATTTGTCGATGGGGCCCGGGTCGCGCATCTGGTTGGTAGATAAAGATAAGGTTCAGCAAATGCTGCACCACTTAATTTTTAGCATTATTCAATCTGCTGGGGCAGGCAGCGTGATTCGAGTCCACGTTTCTCGGAAAGAAGACGGTATCAACATCGGAGTTTGGGTTTTTCATCCTTGGTTAGGGGAAAGTTTGCCCCATGCTAAACTCTACACCGACTACTTGTTGAATGCCGGATCTGGTAGCGGTTCGCCATCGAACTCCGAAACCGACTCCCTCGGACTCGAACCGCAATTCCCGACACAGGGTTCGCAGCGCTTAACGCTGGCGTTTTCTGAGTTGGCGGCTTTGGTGGCACAGAATGCAGAGGATAGCGCACCTGTTTTAGCTGGTTACGGGGCGCGGGAACGCTTGGGGCTGCTGCTTTGCTGCCAATTGGTGGAAATTCAAGGCGGTCAACTCTCGATTCAAGGAACCCCGGAATCTGGATATCGCTACGTGCTCTGGCTGCCCTGCACAAATGCTACGGAATTGTTGGAAGGCTAAAGAAGGAAGAAGGAAGTTCGGCAACGGATTTTCTAACGGATGTAACGGATGGAAAGAAGAAGGAAGAAGAAACAAGTCATTTGTTAATTAATACTGAGATGTTGCACCATTCTCAATAAGCCTTTTAGGCGCGGGCTCGCGTGCCCCACCCACAAGAAATTTATTCTTTGGGGAGCCGACCAGAAAAGCCTTCAGGAAGAATGGCGCAAGATTGGAGTTAGTACCAATTGTCCATGCTTTTAGACTCAATTCCCCATTCCCAATTCCCAATAATCAATCTAAAAATGAATTCAGTTTGGCAACAGTTAACTCTGGCAAATTTGCCACTCTCTCAGTGGCAAAGTAGAAGTTATTTATTCAATTTGGCGATCGGCTCTTTACGCAGTTGGCGACAAAGTAGCTGGCTGATGCAGTGGGCAGAACCCTTGGGTTTTGTTTTGCTGGCCTTGACTTTCGGTTTTGCGCCGTTTGTAAACAATGCCTTGGTGGGGGTATTGATGGCGGCGAGCGCTGCATTTTGGGTGCTGCTGACTGTTTCGGACGATCGCGAGATCCCCTTCACGCCGATTCACTTGCTGGTACTGCTGTACTGGGGCATTGCCACCGTCGCAACCGCCATGTCGCCGGTGAAAGTCGCCGCTGCTACTGGTTGGAGCAAGCTAACGCTGTATTTGCTGTTTTTTGCGCTGATGGCTCGGATATTGCGATCGCCCCGTTGGCGATCGTGGTTAATTGCCGTATTTTTGAACGTCTCTCTAGTTGTCAGTTTCTACGGCGTGCGGCAGTGGATTGACAAAGTGCCGCCATTAGCTACTTGGAACGATCCGACTTCTACTCAAGCCAATGTCACGCGAGTTTACAGCTTTCTGGGAAATCCTAACTTGCTGGGTTCCTATTTACTGCCAGCTATTGCATTGAGCGCCGCCGCACTTTTTGTGTGGAAAGGATGGGGAACAAAAATTTTAGCGCTGACGATGCTGATAGTGAATTGCGCGTGTTTGCGCTACACGGACAGCCGGGGTGCTTGGATCGGTTTTGTGGCTCTACTGGTGGTATTTTTAGTGCTGCTGTGGTACTGGTACAGCCCTTTGATGCCTCGGTTCTGGCGAACTTGGGCGCTGCCGTTAGGGTTAGGAGGTTTGGCTGGAGCCTTAATTTTGGGAGTGGCTTTAGTCGAGCCTCTGCGCGATCGAGTTTCGAGTATGTTTATCGGCCGAGGTGACAGCAGCAACAATTTTCGGATTAATGTTTGGACGGCGGTGATTGACATGATTCGCGATCGGCCAATTCTCGGAATTGGGCCGGGAAACACTGCTTTTAATAAAGTTTATCCGCTTTATATGAAGCCGAGATTCACTGCTTTGAGCGCTTATTCCGTGCTGCTGGAAATTGCGGTGGAAACCGGTTTTATCGGTTTAATGTGTTTCCTTTGGCTGATGACTGTCACCGTCAATCAAGGTTTGTTGCAGATCAAAAATCTGCGGGATGCACAATTTAACATCTCTAATTTAGAGGAAGAATCCCGAAATCCCAAATCTCAAATCCCAAATCTCAAATCGAATCAGGGGTTTTGGTTGATTGGGGCGATCGCAACTTTAGCCGGCATGATGGCCCACGGTTTTGTCGATACAGTTTGGTACCGGCCGGAAGTTAATATGCTGTGGTGGTTGATGGTGGCGATTATTGCTAGTTTTTACAGCAACTCGCACCATAAGGAAGATTCAGCTTTGACAGAGGGCGAGTAGATAGAATTGCTGGCGGGGCTTTCTCCCCGCCCGGTGCGGATGCGAGCAAGAGGGTGTTGCTCCTAACATCATCCGCTTTCGCAGCACTTGAAACCATTGTCCAGCAAGGATTCCACCCCTTATATCCAATCCGTTAGCATCGGAATAGTAAATTCAAGTTCGCTGTTGACGGTTGACGGTTGACAGTGGACAGTGAACAGTCAACCGTCAACCGTCAACATCATAAGGAGTGTAACCGGAAATGATATTATTTCTCAAATACCGCTCCTCCAAGCCCTACGAATACTCAGTTAGCCACGGCAGTACAGTCACTACTGCTTTGGCTAACAGGAATTTCAATCCAGAATTCAGCCCCTTGACCGGGTTCAGAAAAGCATTGGAGGGAGCCACCATGTTTAGCAACTACAATTTGATAGCTAATTGACAGTCCTAATCCAGTCCCTTTACCAATAGGTTTTGTGGTGAAGAAGGGGTCAAACAACTGTTGTCTAACCTGTTGCGTCATCCCCGAACCGTTGTCTTGAATTTGAATCACCACTCTTTTAGAATGACTAGGGTGAGTATTGTTAGTAAATAACTTAGTCCGAATTGTGATGCAACTTGGATTATTGAGTGCGTCTTTTGCAGAACGCTGAGCGTTGTAGTTATCTAAAGCATCAAGCGCGTTTGCCAGAATATTCATAAATACCTGGTTCAACTGACCTGCATAGCACTCTACCGTTGGTAAATCGCCGTATTCTTTGATAACTTCAATGGCAGGACAATCGGGTTTTGCTTTCAGCCGATTTTGCAAAATCATGAGTGTGCTGTCAATTCCCTCATGGATGTCAACAGGCTTCATTTCTGCTTCATCCAGTCGCGAGAAGTTTCGCAGGGATAGGACTATTTGACGAATGCGATCGGCCCCTACTTTCATTGAACTCAGTATCTTGGGCAAGTCTTCAATCAGGAACTCTAAGTCGATTTCTGTAATCTTCTCCTCAATTTGGCGGTTGGTCGCTGGATAGGTCTGTTGATAAAGCTCCACTAAGTCCAGTAAATGCCCCGTATACTCAGCAGTGTGGATCAGATTGCCGTAGATGAAGTTCACTGGATTGTTGATTTCATGGGCCACTCCAGCCACCAGTTGCCCCAACCCTGACATTTTCTCAGTTTGAATTAATTGGGTTTGCGTGCGTTGCAGTTGCTCTAGGGTGGCAGAGAGATGTTGATTTTTCTCGTGCAATTCCTGAGTTCGCTGCTCCACTCGCTCTTCCAGCGTGTGGTTTGCTTGCTCCAGTTGCGCTTTTGCCAGGGCAAGCTTGTTGTATAGCATTGCATTTTGTAGCGAGATCGCTGCCTGCGCCGTGAGCAACCGCAGAACTTCCATACGGCTGCGGGTGAAAGCGGCGATGGTCAAATTATTTTCCAGATACACCATGCCAATCAGGTTGCCTCGATTACAGATTGGCATACACAGCAAGCTTTTGGGCTGTTTTTGAATCATGTAGGGATCGGTGGCAAAGGTCGTTTCCAGTCGGGCATCATCCAGCACTAAAGGCTCGGCAGTGCGGGAAACATAGTTGACAACGGAGTGGGGAATGTCGCGGCTCGATCGCAGGGGTCGCGAGCGCAAGCCAAACGCCGAATTTTCACCGAGTTGGGAGCGCTGGGTCCCCACTCCTAACGGAGTTTCGAGCTCAATATTGGTCGCGGTTTGGGCCGCAATCACCCAATTTTCCTCATGTCGCAGCAGCAGTACACATTTTTCGGCTCCGGCATTTTCAACCACTACCTGCATCAACGTTGCCAGTAGCTTCTCCAACTCAATTTCTCCGGCCAGCGCATGAGATGCTTTGATCACCGTTGCCAAATCTAGAGCTTCGGAAATGCTGGAACTGCTACTACGTCCCGCCCCGGTGGTGGTGGAGCGAACGGCCCGGATGGGAAAGCTTGCGTCGTCGCCCTGCACGATCGGAGTCAAGATTTGGGGATAGCGGTGTTCCAGGTCATCTAGCTTTGCCTTCGCGCCCCAGCGTCCGTAGGCATAATAGGCATTCGTCAGGTAAACCTGAGCGATCGCTTCTTTGCCCCAGTCTAGATAGAATCGAGCTGCAAGTTCGTTGGCAAGGGCTTCTTCTTGCGTGTATTCGTTGGCTTTGGCCGCCGCGATCGCGCGATCGTAGTGATCGAGCGCGACCGCCGTTTGACCCAACACCCGACACTGTTCCGCTGCCACCAACTCAAATTTATGCAGATAATTCATGGGCGCATGACTGGCCCAGGTTTGCATTTGTTGCTGGTTCTCAGTCACTCGTTGCAGCAATTCTGCCTGTTCAAACGGTGTAGCAGTAGGATAGGCAGCCAGCGCAGTGAGCGAATCATAAAACTGAAAGACCGGAATCGTGGCGTATCCGGTACCTCCTCCTAGATACTGTCTGGCTTGAGTAGCAGTTGCGATCGCCAAAGACAGATCCCCAAACAGATAGCAGAGAATTAGTTTATGAACGTAGAAATAGTGAAGTCCTGTAAATTCATTTGCAGCAATTAGCTGAGGTAATAATTCTTCCTCGTTCAATGCTTGACCAGTCAGAACACAAGCATTCTGGGCCTTGCCTAGTAAGTTAAGAACCGCTTGATGATAGATCCGGCAGTAGTTGAGGGTGGTAATTAGTTGGAAATTCTTCAGGACAAGACTATAAGCCTGCATATCTTCCTCTAGCCGAGGCAGTTCCCGCCCCAGGAAATAGGAATACTGACAAATATCTTTCGCATTGAAGCCGACGTAGTAGATATTTCCCGTGTCGAGCGCAATTTTATAGCCTTCCAACATCAACTGCACAGCATTCTGGAGATGAGATTTCAGATAGATGAGGAAAGCACCCACGACATATAAAACCGTGGGCTTGATGACGTTGATATTCAACTTGGCATTCAACCCTAACGCCAATTTGCCCACCCGATCGGCCACTTCAACGTCTTGCAAAATCCCGTTTAGAAGAATCCCGTAGCAGGCATAGCAGAACGCAGAAAAGGGCGCATTACCATACTGAATCGAGGCTTTCACCTGCGACAAAATGAGCAACGGAAACAGATTCGGGGTGGCAATATAAACAGCGGGAGCCACACTGGCCACAATTTGAACAACCGCCAGTTTGTCTGCCGCCGTCATCATCGGCAAATCGACCAGTTCTTCTGGATTACGCCCGCCCAGCAGAACAGCCGTTTCTTGGAGGGCTGCCTGAATGTCAGCCGGGGTGGGTTCAAGAGGAAAAACCAGGCCGAACTGTGCCATTGCTTGCCGAGCGATCGCGATCGCAGCCAGCACATTATTTTGGGCTGTATAGGCCTGAATTTTGATGTCGTAAATGCCCACGCGATCGAGCAAAGTCTTGGCTTGCTGCATCACGGCCTCACCCAGTTCCTCCATCTGCTCATAGGCTCCGCAGAGATAAGCCGCTTCAGCCGCTGACTCATGCAGAGACAGGGTTAACACATACTGACGATGCCAGCAGTCCGATCGCAGCAAGCGGATTCCCCCGGTCAAATACTCCATAGCAGCTTTGTGCGCGGTGGAAGCGAGAGCTTTTCGTCCTGCGATCAGGTTGAGTTGAGCGAGTTGCTCCCGCTCGTCCTGCGATCGAATCAACTCGATACCGATATTCAGGTGATTCACAATCTCAAAAACGTTGGCTTCTCGCTCGGCTTCTGGCACATTGTTCAACAGCCGTTGCCCGATTTTGATATGAGTCGCCTGTTTGTCATCGTCTGGAATCAACGAGTAGGCTGCTTGTTGGACGCGATCGTGAAGAAAGTGGTAGGAGACGATCGGTTTTTCCTGAGCGCTAGGGATGGGTGCATTTTCTGTCACAAGTGTCCAACCATCGGCCGGGAATAATTTGTATCCCTCGCCGCCCAAAGGCAAAATCACTCCTTCTTTGAGGGCTTGCCACAAAGCAGCAGCCGTCTCTGTGGGAGATTGCTCATACACGATCGCCAACGTTTCCAGGTCAAACTGGTTGCCAATACAAGCCGCCAGTTTCAAGACATTTTGGGTTTCCAGCGACAACTTCTGCAATTGCTTGGCCACAAATTCCACCACATCCTCAATCAGGCTCATAGCCCGGATTGGGGCGATGTCATAATGCCAACCGCCCACCGAGGCATCAAATATAATCAGTCCATCGTCATAAAGCGATTTAATAAATTGATTGCTGAAAAAAGGATTCCCCTGGGTCTTTTGATGCACCAACTTTGTCAAGGCCATTGCTTGCTCTGGTGAGGCATTTAGAGTATCGGAAATCAAGTAATTCAGGTGGATGGGGGTCAAGGGAGCTAGAGCAATTTTATTGACCGTGACCGATGCCTGCTGCAGTTCTTCGATCATCTGCATTAACGGATGCGCGGACGAAACTTCGTTATCCCGATACGCACCCACCAGCAGCAAATAGTGGCTTTTTGCTTCGCTCATCAGCAGTTGCATCAGCTTGAGCGAGGCGGAGTCTGCCCATTGCAGGTCATCCAGAAAAACCACCAGGGGATGCTCTTGCGTGGTGAAAACCTGGATGAACTTTTGGAACAACAGATGAAAGCGATTTTGGGCTGCACTGCCGGACAGTTCCGACGCAGGAGACTGTTCACCAATGATTCGTTGGAGTTCTGGAATTACTTCGATGATCACCTGGCTATTCTCGCCCAGTGCCGCCAGAATCTTGGTCTTCCATAGATCGATCTGGGCATCGCTCTCGGTCAGCAGTTGCCCCATCAAGTCGCGGAACGCCTGCACCAACGCCGAGAAGGGGATATTGCGTTGGAATTGATCGAACTTGCCTTTGATGAAGTACCCGTATTGGCGCACGATCAGCTTGTGCACTTCGTGGACGACGGCCGTTTTACCCACGCCGGAAAAGCCCGCCACCAGCATCAGTTCGGTGGCACCCTGCAGCACCCGCTCAAAGGCTGCCAGCAGCATGGTCACTTCCGCTTCCCGACCATAGAGCTTTTCAGGAATCACGAAGCGATCGCAAGTATCCCGGTATCCCAGCTTAAACGGCACAATGATGGCCGTTGCGTTCCATTGATGCAAACAGGTTTCCAGGTCGTGCTTCAGTCCCCAGGCGGTCTGATAGCGATCTTCGGCATTCTTCGCCATCAGTTTGCTCACCACCTCCGAGAGGAGCTGGGGCACGGCAGGATTCAGGTTATGGACGGCGGGGGCTTGTTTGGCGATGTGGCAATGTATCAGTTCGAGCGCATCGTCCGATTGAAACGGTAACTGGCCAGTGAGCAATTCGTAGAAGGTGATGCCTAGCGAATAGAAATCGGTGCGGTAGTCAATGCCCCGGTTCATCCGCCCGGTTTGTTCGGGGGATAAATACTCCAGCGTCCCTTCCAGCACTGAAGGACTGGTCAAAAGTTGCGTTTCTCTGGGCAGCAGGGAAGCGATGCTAAAGTCAATCAGCTTAATCTGCTTGGTGGTGGGATGAATTAAAATATTGGCAGGCTTGATATCTTTATGAATAATCCGATGACGGTAGAGATTGTGGAGCGATTGGGCAAGGGCGATCGCAATCTGCAAAAATTCGGTGAGAAACAGTGGCTCGTAGCGAGGAGCCTTATCAAGTGAGGTGTTCACTTCAGACTGCTGGCCCCAAAGCGCTGCATACTCCTTGAGTGAAATTCCTCCGAAGTCCTCCATAATTAGAGCAAGCTGATTTTGGTAGGTTTCCAGACTATAGAAACGGACAACATCAGCCATGTTCAAACTTTGGGCGATCGCATATTGGTTCTTGAATTGTGCTAATTCAACCAGGCTGGGATAAGCCGTTTTTAGAAGTTTGATCACAACGGGGGTTTGATCCCACTCTCGCCAGCCCCGGTAAACCACCGTTCTGGAACTGGTGTAAATCATTTCATGAATTCGATATCCTGGAATTCCAATCAAGCTCTTTAGCATAAACCCTATTCAAGACAATGGATTCATTCTATCCACTCTCAAGGTTACTTTCACACTACACTCATATTTTTTTCAGCATAAACCGATGGAATAGATAGAGCACAAGCCATTTGTAAGTATAAAACTAATACTACTGAAAAACGATGGTAGAACAGCAGCGTTATCCGTTCTACCATCGCTACAACAACTGACCAATGGCAATAAATTAGACGGCGCTCAACACTGGCTCTGAAAGAGCCGCCTTGCCAAACGGATTTTCGTAGGAATGAGTTTTGATGTAAACCAAAAATTCATTGACCAGTTCTGCAAAATAGTCAAAGGCGACATCAATAAACTCCATCGCTTGTTGGCGAATCTCCTCTGGCACTTCAATTTCTCTGATGGCTTGCAAAGAGGCTGGAGTATGGAGCGTATGGGTATTTTCAATGTGATTGTGGCACATACCAAAATAGCGTAATTCATCCCCTGTCATGGCTTGCAGTTGCATTGCCACCGGATTGGTTGCCCGGAAAAAAACATTGGCTGTGACTTCAGAAACCTCGATCGCCACCAGCTTCATGATCGGATCGGCTTGGTAGGTGTAGCGTTCAAACAGAGGAAGCATGGAGCGAGATACCTTGGTGTGCTCACTCCAAATGAATCGCACAACGTCGCTGAAAGGCATGGAATAATTCATGCCCATCTTCTCCATATCTTCCAGCAACCATTGCCAGTGAAAATGTTCTTCATAAGTGTGCCGATTCACGATTTCTTGAATCTTGTTTGTCGTGGGTTCCTGTCGCAAAACCCGCTTGCACAACTCGCTGAACTCCAGCGCCAGTGGGGTAATCACTGGCGCAAATGCCAGTTTTTGGCGAGGCTCCACACTTTCATCTTTCATATACTCGAAAAACGGCAACTGAGCAAACTCCTGATTCTTTTTCTCTATTATATCTAGAAGTGTTTTCATCTCAATTTTCCTCAAGTAATGGGCAACTATTTAGGAGTTGAATTTAGCTATACCAAAATTCCCCTCTTCCAAGGAATTTGAAGTAGCGGCTTATTCGTAACAGGAAATCCTTTAAAATCTCCTCACATTAAGGGCAATCAGTCAAATAAAATCAGACTGATGCAGTCACAACTTGGAGTCCCTAAAAATGAGTGAAGGCACTTTCATCGCTGCAAGCAATTGTAACTTAAAATTTTTGTTAGAGCCATCGGGAAAACTACTGTTTAGCCAACTGTCCAAACTGCTCATTCAATACTGAGTATTTCCCATTATTCAGTAATTATACGGAGGCTACTGATTGCTTTTTATCTATCTGAAGCACTTTGAAAATTAGAGGTTATCGGTAAAATTTGAATCTCAAATTTATATAATCCAGTTTCAGTCTAGGTTTCGTCCTGTCTAAATTTGTTAGCCTAACTAAGTAAATCTACGATTATGTAGATATACTGACACGGACTACTGTGATAGGAGGACAGAGACTGTTATCCTAGAGCAGACTCAACAAAAAAGTCTGGGTCATGTCAGATATTAAGTACATGGACAGAAATATTTACACAGATATAATTTTGCAAGCCTCACAGGAAGAGAATTTCCGATTCTATTTTGTGTAATTAATTCTGTCCAACTACTTACAGTAAAATATAGAGTCTTAAAGGTCGTAGAGGAAATCCCACCAGAGATTACTTTTGAGGAAGTTATGAATAGGGTTTACTTCCTTGACAAAGTTGACGGAGGTTTGAAGCAAGTTGAAGCCGATGATATTATTTCCGGCGAAGCAGCGAAAAAAGCGGCTCAGAAGGTGGGACGAGTAAATTGGACAAATCAGCCTTTAGCGGATATCGAAGTGATCGCTACATCGTGGCTGTAAGGACACAGCAATGATCGATAGTAAGGTGCGCAGTGCGCACCCTGCATACTACTACTACATACTACATACCTGTTTGTGTAAAGTGGTGATGGTACACTCTACAAAATTTATTGAAAATAACTCTTATTCTTCGCTCTCCGGAGTCATGATGAATCTCGGACACGCATATTTTCCACCATTTCTATCTCTGCACTGTCGCATCGACGGATTCGAGCTGAACAGCATTTCCACTGATTGATTAAGGGCAGGTTTAACAGTCGCAGGAGTTGGCACTGCTTTTGAGGCTTGACTTAGCTCCAGGACCGTTATAATTGCCAGTAGGGTTGATGAAAGCAAAACTGTGCGTTTCATTTATTTCTTTTTTCCTCGTTTAATCGTTGACGTGCCATCCCTATCCATATATCCTCATCGAATTCTTGAGAATCCGCATACTTTAGACAAATTTTCCACTGCGGTAGCGCTTCCTTAGTATTTTTCATCTTTTCTAGGACTTGCGCTTTTAAGCAGTAAGTTGCTGGTCCTTCACTATCAAGTTTAATCGCTTCATCCAGATGCTGCAATGCCTCTGAATATCGACCCTGTTCCAGGCGAGCCCATCCCAAGTTTTTGAGTAAAGAATATTTTACTCGATCGTCCTCAGCTAATTTCAAACCTTGCCACAGGAAGTGAACCGCAGCCGGATAGTTTTTTTGATCAACTATATATAACCTAGCCAGGTTGCTGTAAGCAGCAGGCAGACCGAGTTTGGCAGCTTGCAGATATTTTGCTCTGGCGCATTGTAAATCTTGCACCTCTTCGCAAAGCCATCCTAAATTGTAAAGAGCTGTTCGGCTTTTTGGATCTACCCAGAGCGCTAACTCATATGCTTCTTGAGTATCAGCGAATCGATTGGCTTTGTAGTTTTCAAAAGCCCTATTATTAAAAAAAGATGCCAGTTCCGGCAACCCAATTTGCCAGCCGCCAAAGCCTACTGCTAGCATCAGCAAGAAGGCTCCCCACTTGGAGTTGTGATGCTTTTTCGCTGGCTCTTTCATAGCATTGAAAATGTTAGCTAATGGTGTCATTTTTAGCATTTTTTAACTTGAGAGTTGGGCGATATTTTGTTTACCAGATTTAATTGCCACCCTAATGGCATCATAATCTTAAGAAATGACTCAGGTTTGAGCCTATTTCTCATAAGAGTTTGTCAGTCCACAGCCGAATGCTTGGGTAATGCTCCCACTAGCCAGAGGTATTCGAGCATAGGTTAATCATTCATGAGACTCCACAAGCCATCCGGATATTTTCAGGAAAAAGAAGCGGGAAGCAGGAAGAAGGTAGAACTCTTCCCCTCGCTTAAGTAATAATACTTAGTCAGCGGTCGGTCGATCGACAGTATGCGACTGTATGAGGAGATACAGCGTATTCCAGGTTTATGAAGTGTAGGGACTTACCCTGGGCCGTTTCCCTACGGGGATGGAACGAGCTGGGGTTTAGTTCATCAACCTGGAATCTGCTGTAAGACGGACTCCGGTGAAATAACTCTAATTAAGTTTGTAGTGACGGTGGAAGTCCTCAAAATCCTCCCTTGAGGATTTTGAAAAATATTATGATGAGTAATGAACCGAAATCGATTTAAAATAGCCAATCATTAATCAGCAATCACCAATCATGAACCACTAATGACTCCTGACTAAGCTGTCGCCCATTTAAATTGTATATTCAGGGCGGGCGGGACGCCCACCCCACAATAATTGAATTTTTTTTGACAGACAATTTAAATGCAGAACAGCTTAATAAACATCTCCATAAATTAAATTTCCACCTTCGAGTATCAAAGGTTTGAGTTGATTTTTCGGAGATGTCTAATGACTAATGACTAATGACTAATGACTAATGACTAATGACTAATGACTAATGACTAATGACTAAAATTGCTTCATCGCTCTTTCCATATCCCGCTTGTCTTCGCGTTTCTTCAAATCTTCGCGCTTGTCGTACAGTTTTTTCCCTTTACCCAAACCGATATCAAGTTTTACCCAGCCGCCTTTCAAATACATTTTTAACGGCACTAAAGTCAAGCCTTTTTCTTCCACTTTGCCGATTAATTTGCGAATTTCCTGCTTGTGCATCAGCAATTTACGGGTGCGGCGGGGTTCGTGATTAAAATAGTTACTAGCACTTCTCCAAGGCGAAATGTGAACGTTGATTAGCCACAGTTCCCCGTTCCGAACTAAACCATATCCGTCCCGCAAATTGGCTTTTCCTTCCCGAATTGATTTGACTTCGGTTCCCTTCAATTCGATTCCCACTTGGTATGTCTCTATAATTTCATAGAGATGGCGCGCTTGTCGGTTATCGCTAACAATTTTGTATCCTGGGCTTTTTTCGCTCATTTTTACCTCCGCTAAAATTAATTATTATAACGCTAGCTTCTCTGTAGAGAAAATCGAAGCTTGACAAAACTTAAATAATCGGTCTGGACATTACCAATTTGGCTGAGCTAAGATGTCACCAACGTGAATGTCAAGCGGTATCATGCAGCGCACCAATATCACTGATTCTGCAATTCCAGATTCTGTTACTCCTCATCCTGCGGTTAATTTGGTTTGGCTGGCTCCTTTTTTGCTGGCGCTTGCTTGGTTTTGGGCCAATATCTCGGCTGTTAAGTGGCTGTTATCCTCGTTTGTTGAGATACCCACACTATATAAAATAGTAATTGGCTTTCTGATTGTAGCATTAGTAGTGCGATCGAGCGGGAACTGCGTTAGCGCAGCCCTCGAAGAGGATCGCCCGCCCGGATTTTCGCCCAATTTCGTTTTGAGGCGATATCCGCTGCTGTTGATGTTGAGTGCGGGTATTTGCTCGATCGCCCTTCAGTACATAATTGATATCAAACAAGTTACTGTCCTGCTATTTATCCTCGGAACTTACGGGCTGTGCGGCTTATTCGTCGAGCAGAACTTTTGGCAAAAAAACTTGCCTGTGGCGGGCTTGCTGGCTTGTATTTTACCATTCAACAGTCAGTTTAATAGCGGCTTAGGTTTGCCGGCGCGAGTGCTGACTGCTCAGGTAGTAGAACAGTTGCTGTCAATGCTGCACGTTGGCGCTATTTCTTCTTACGATATTATCGTTTTGGAAAACGGCATCGCTCACGTTGACGTGCCTTGTAGCGGCATTAAAACCCTCTTAGTCGGAACGCTATTTTTGCTAGCTGCTACCTGGCTGGAAGGGCGTAAATTAAGTTTAAGATGGCTAGCCGTCGGCGCTGCTAATCTCTTAATGTTAGTGTCTGCTAACACTGCCCGGGTTGCCGTGTTAGTCCTGGTTTCAGAAGTGTTTAACCAGCCAAACCTAGCACAAATTATGCACGTTCCTCTGGGAATTGTCGGTTTAGTATGTGCTTCTTTTGTAACCTGGTTAATGCTGCAACGAGTACCGAAATTTCAGCCAAAAAAAACCAGCGGTATTTCTGCAAAATCCAACTCAAAAATACTACAGAATCACCCTTTAGCCAAACCCGGAATAATTGCCGCAGTCATAGTTTTGGCAGTCATGGCTCAACTGTCTCATGTAGAAACGTCAAAAATGGCGATCACACCTTTAAGATTGCCTGAATATATTAAATCAGAGTCGATTCCCCTGAATGCTAGCGAACAAAAATTCTTTGGCAACTATCCGGACACGCAAACACAAAAAATCAGATTTGTCGCCGGCAACTTGCGCGGTTCCATGCTCACAGTAGCCAGCACATCGTGGCAAACTTATCACGCCCCCGAGTTGTGTTTTGTAGCGAGCGGAATTCCCGTCAATCGCATAGAAAAAACACAGCTAACTCCTGCTGTAACGGGGCGCTGGCTGTCTCTCCAAGACAACCAACTATCCGCTACATACTGGCTGCAATCTGCACAGCAAACTACCGATAACTTCTTGTCGCGCATCGGCAGCGATCTCACTCACAAAAATCACAATTGGGTGCTAGTTTCTATTTTATTTGACAGTCCGGTACAAGCAGAAAATCATGAAGTAAAAGAGTTTGCTGGTAACGTATACGATACCATTAAACAAAGCTTACAAGGAGAAATGAATGAAAATTAAACAGGTATTTGATGGAATTTTTAAAACAATTTTTTGGGCGTGGAATTTGACGTTTTTATCGATTGTTTACTTGGGACTTTTGCCTATTATAGGAGTGCCATTAATTAAAGCCACAATCGATGGCATCATCCCCCTAGAGTTTTCTTTGACCATGGCAGCTACGATCGCAGTACCCACTGTATGTACTGTAATAGGAGGTAGGCGTTTTGGCAAGCAACCCCTACAGCTAATGCGTTGGTTTTACGGCGTAGAAGCACCGCTATTTTTGCTTTGTTTGCTCCGCTTGTTCCTGCTGCGAGAACTCACTCCAGCTAGTTCTCTAATCATCGCTACTATTGTTTTGTGCATCGCGGCATTTTCAGTGGAAATGCTATACGGATATCTGGGTAAAAGAGAAAATGTTCACAATATCTCAGATTCTCAAACTTCTCATAATAAACAGCCTCGTTATTTACAAGCAAACGGAAAAAAACGAAGTGCATGGCTGCAATTAGGATGCCACAGTTTAATGCTAGTAGTTGGTATTTGGGCGGCAACATTGCTGCTTTATTACGCTGTACCTGTGGCATTGTATACACTTTATGGATTCTTATTTTTCGTCATTCAATTTTTCAAGTTTACATGGGTTTCACCATTTCTGGAGATGTTTAAATACGGGGCGTGGGCCTCTGCTTTAATTTGGATACCGCTATCGTTTATATTGTTTGGTTTAACCTGTAGCTTGTTCGTGGTTATGCCTTCGCTGTACGGCTTTCTCTACATTCATTCCGGCCGGAAAATATGGCAGAGTTTTGCTGAACAATACGGGAAAAATAAAGCGCTAATCGGAAGTTTGGGAGTCATAGCAGCTTGGCTGGCTATTTTCTCGGCTTTGCAGCAGCAGCCACAAGTTGCAGCACTGAAAATGTTGGCGACTCCCCCCGCAAACGACAGCAGCCGCCAAACTTTATTAGCCAAATCTGATGCAATTCGATCCGGCTTAGTTAACGCTTATTTGTCCCCTTACCGCTACCTCAGCACTGTAGGAGAAAACAACCACATTTATGAGATGTACAAAAATATTTGGATTTTCCCTGACGAAGCGGCTCACACCTTGCAGAACAGCTATAATTTTTTAATGTCGCCGTTTTTGTATCAAGGCTCTAGTGCTGATGTGGAAAAAGCCGAAAAACTCTACGGCGAATTCTTCGATACGGAACTGCAAAAAGGCGACAGAGAAGCAGTAAAACACGCGGTACAGTCAACATCAAACCGGGAAGAAGCTAAAGCAGGTTTGCTGAATGTCAATCAAGAAAAAGTATGGTTGCAGTCGCAAGAAGTGACAGTCAAAGAAAACGGCGACTGGGCTGACGTTCAACTCTACGAAGTTTACAAAAATCAAACGCCGAACTTACAAGAAGTATTTTACTACTTTTCCCTGCCTGAAAGCGCCGCAGTTACAGGAGTTTGGCTGGGAGATACTGGGGATTTAAACAAACGTTTTGTATTTACGGTATCGCCTCGCGGTGCGGCCCAGCAAGTCTACAACCAACAGGTAGTAGAAAGAGTCGATCCGGCTTTGCTAGAACAAATTGGCCCCAAACAATACCGTTTGCGGGCTTTTCCAATCCCGGCTAAACGAGAATTCACCCAAACTGAGGGGCCAACGGAAATGCACCTGTGGCTGACTTACAAAGTCATGCGCCAGCCGCAGGGTTGGGCGATGCCTGTTTTGGCTGAAAAACGTAACATTTTTTGGAACCAAAATACTCGCCGCACGATCGCCGGAAAAGAGGTAAAATACAGCGGGAAAGAAGCCAGAGAAACTTGGCTACCACCCTTTTTGCCCGCAGTCGCACAGCAACCGCTAACAGCGCAGCAGGCGATTCTACCGGGAGGAAATATCATTTCTGCTAAGCCGCTGGCTGATGCAAATTACTCGCTACCGCAAGGCAAAAAATTTGCAGTTATTCTCGATACTTCCCGCAGCATGGCGGCGGAAAGTAAGGAAGTAAAAGAGACTTTTGAATGGTTGAAAGCTAATGCAGCAGGCAAAAATGCTGTTGATTTGTATGTCGCCAGCGCTGCGGGAATGCCACCTAAGTTTGTGGAAGATTTACGCAGTTTCGATGCGGCAAAGGTGACATTTTACGGTACAATCCAGCTCAAAGATATGCTGCAACAGTTTACACAGTTGCGGGGCGAGAAAAGTTATGATACTGTATTTTTGGTGAGCGATCGCCACAGTTACGAATTGTCGGACGATCGCAAACTTAAACTTTCCATCTCTGCACCTCTATGGACAGTGCATTTGGGAGGTTTTCCCCCCGGCTACGACGACGCAACTTTAAAGGTGATTCAAGATAGTGGCGGCGGAGTTGCTACTGATATGAAAGAGGCGATGCAAAGAGTAGCAACGACAGCAGCTTCGGATAAATCTACAGTTAGCGTTGTTGATGGCTATGTTTGGAGTTATGCCAAAACACCACAGGCGAAAAAAAGTGCAAAATCGGCGGTAATTGCAGAGCAAAAAAATGCTGGAAATGAAGGCTTTAAACCGATAGCTGCGCGGCAGTTGATAACGGCACTTAGCAAGCAGAAAAGTTCCAATCAATTAACGCAACTGGATGCGATGCACGCAGTAGCTAAAATTTTCAAAGTGGTGACGCCTTATTCTTCGATGATTGTGTTAGTTAATGACGCGCAAAGGGAACAGCTAAAAGCAGCGGAAGCTAAGAGCGATCGATTTGAACGCGAGGTAGAATCCGGTAAGGAACAGTTAAGTAAGCCGAATAATCCTCTGAATGTTTCGGGGGTTCCTGAACCGGAAGAATGGCTGCTGTTGGTGGTAGGTGCGATCGGGCTTTTGGTCATTTTCTTCCGTCAGCGGCGCGCGAAAATGGTAGGTTGACAGTAAATCCGGGTTGGCTACTCCCTCGATGATTGGGCGGTTGAAACCGCTACTACAAAAGCAAAGTCGGCCTCCGCAGACTAAGAGAGTGAGGGGGTATTTAAGCCGGATTTGATATCACATATTAATTTACAGTCGTCTGGAGACGACTTGAGCTATGAGACAGGGGTTTAAACCCCTGTCGGACTTAACGAATAACGAATAACTAATCTATCTCCACAAAAATGCGATCGCCCTCAATCTTTACCGGATAAGATTCCAGGGAATCGGCGGGTGCATTCAAACATTTACCGCTATCTAATTTGTACTGATACTTATGAAACGGACAGGTAATGATACCGTTATTTACCTTACCCATGTCGATCGGATATTCTAAATGAGTGCAAGCATTGCGGTAACAAGTGACATTCACCCCTTGACGATTCAAAATCAGCGAAGTCCCCTCAACTTTTACCTTCAACACACCCCATTCGGGAACTTGATTGATCCCTGTTATCTCTACCCACATATAATCTTTCTCGCTTTAAATAAATGATTGCAAACTAATAGGCGATCGCCCTTGAATGCAGCAAGGGCGATCGGTGAGGTCTCATCCACACCTGATAACCTAATCGTTTTCCTCGCCATTTCCCAGGTACAACCTGACGAATTCATTAGCCGCCTCCCGATTGAAGGTCTGCAACGCTTGCTTAATCGCAAATACCGCCTCGGCAGATGGGTCTCGTTCTTCGCTCACCCAACGGCTAACGTTTGAGCGATCGATTTCCATCTTTGCCGCCAATTGATATTGACTGATATCGTATGCCTCTAATATTTTTTTGAGGGCTTTACCTGCTCTTCCCATGCTCCCGATTGTGTCAGAGAGTCAGCCTCCTGTAAAGGTTGCTGATTGTCATCTAATGCGGTATACTGCGCTCAGTTGACAATTAGCACCTATTAGATCGAGGAGATAGACCGCAATGACTCAAACACAGCTTTTTGTTTCCACAGATCCTCCATTCCGCACTTCTTAACATAGTCAGAAGTGCTTTTACGGAAAACCGTTATTCCAGGGCTTTAATCTGCAATTATTTCTCAATAATAATTATTGTCCGGGAAATAGATAATGATTCTTTATAAAAAGCAATGTAGTTTAATAATGGTGTAAGCCTTGCTGATCAAGGTTGACAGCGATTTATTGATATAAGTCCTCAGAATAATATTAAGAAGTGCGGAATGTGGGACAGATATCAACGAAATCCCGACCTCGCCGACATCACAGCCAAATCCTGTGCCTGCTGAACCAGACCGGGAACCTGTGCTGATCCTAGTGATTGGCTCGCAGAAGGGAATCGATAAAATTGTTAGCGCACTCTACTTGCGTCGTTTTGCAGCAGTTCAAGAATGGTCGCAGATCTTACCTGCCCCGACTATCGGCAAGCTCATGCGGAGTTTGATTCGCTATGTTTCTTTAGATTAAATTGGGCAAAAATGCTCTTTGACATCAGACGCAGTGTTCTGCAAAACTGAAGGGGGCGATCGCATTTTAAATTAAGTGCGATCGTTTCTTCTTTCTCAATTTAATTGTAAGGTCGCTCAAATACCAGAGTCTGGCTCGTGCGATCGCCTCACTATTTGACGATCGGCCTCAAACATACTATTCAGCTTTTCCCTACGGATGAATCTGACTCAAAATCACCCGCAACCGATCGTAATCATCCTTCAACAAAACACTCAAACTCCTCCCCGCTTCCACCAACCAAGATCGATCGCGCATCCGCAACTGATAAATCTCCCGAATCGCCGCCGCCGTCAGCGCCTCCACCGGCGCATTAGCCACCCCCAGCAGCGTCCTCAAAAAATCCAACTGCACCGTAAAATCAATCACCTCATCGGGTTCGCAGCGATAAACCGCCTGGTGAATTTGCGGCGGGCGCGGCGGCAAATACTGATAAATTTTACCCCTAGATGGGCCGTGACCATTCAACCTTTCCGGCGCAGCCTCATACCCGACAATCGCCACTCGAAACTCGGTTTTTAGCATCGCAAAAATCTGCGGTTGTTCCTCCCGCAACTCTTCCAGCGACAAACCCAAAGCGCGAGCTCTGTGCACCGAGTCGATCGGGCTAGTCGTGGCATAATAAACCACGCCGTAAATTTGATTTTTCGACTCTTCATCCTCGGCCTTCACCCAACTCCCAAAAGGTGGCATCACGGGAAAGCTTAAGTCTTCCGGTTCTAAACATTGAGCCAGAAACTCCGAAGTTGCGGTCTCGATTACCTCAGCAATGCGATCGGGATGGCGCTCTTTTATAGCAAATTGGGGTAAAGGTAAACGCATAGTTTTAGTGATTAGTCATTAGTCATCAGTTATCAGTCATTAGTCATTAGTCAAGGGTTTTCATCTAGTAGCCTGGTCTTGGGTACTTTACCAATTACAAATTACATATAGCGATTCTAAATGAATTGTGTAATTGTTGTAGGGGCAAACCCCCCGTGGTTGCCCCGATCCGTGAGGGGTAGGCACGGGGGCACTACCCCTACATATTTTTACAACTGATTTAGGATTGCTATATTACCCATTACCAATGACTAATGACCGCTGACTATTTCGCGCGGCCAGCCGTAGCATCGACAAGTTCCAACTGCGACAGGCGGAACGTAATCAGCTTGTCCCAATTCCCGCCTTCAAACAGTACCGCGACTTTTCCGTCGGTAACTCGCTGGACTTGTCCTTGAAAGGCGTAGTAAATCTCACCCTTATCTTTAACTCGAACTGCCGAACCTGGAAAAATCATAATTGTTTGAATGTTAAGTTTGCTCTTTATAGCTTACCGTTTATCGTTTCTAGTTCCCAAGCAGAGCCTGAGAACTAGGCAAATCTTCGTCAACCGGAAGACGCGAGGCAAAGCCCCGAAACGAGAGTTTGTTAGGCTAAAGCTGCTACGGAAACTTTACCGGCAATGCGGCCCGCGATCGCCCGCAACTCCCTAGCTGAAGCAGAACCCGGTTGCCCCACCACGATCGGCACCCCCGAATCGCCACCTTCCCGCAACGGAATTTCCAGCGGAATGCGGCCTAACAGCGGCACTCCCAACTCAGCAGCAGTCTTTTCCCCACCACCAGAACCGAAAATATCGTATTGCTTATCGGGCATATCCGGCGGCACAAAATAGCTCATGTTTTCCACAATTCCCAACACCGACACTCCCAACTGCTGGAACATCTTTAAGCCCTTGCGGGAGTCCAACAATGCCACAGTCTGCGGTGTGGTCACGATCACGACACCAGCCATCGGCACCGCTTGCGCCATTGTCAACTGCGCGTCTCCAGTACCCGGAGGCATATCGACAATCAGATAGTCTAAATCGCCCCAATTCACCTGATACAGGAACTGCCGAATGATCCCGTTTAACATTGGGCCGCGCCAAATGACGGGCTGGTCTTTGTCAATTAAAAACGCCATCGACACTAATTTGACGCCGTAGTTGAAGGCGGGTTCGAGGCTTTCGCCGCTTTTCCCGTCCCTAACCATCACTTTTGCGTCCCCCAAACCCAACATATTGGGGTCGTTGGGCCCATAGATATCCGCATCCAGCAAACCCACCTTAGCGCCGGTTTGGGCCAGCGCTACTGCCACATTTACCGCCACCGTGCTTTTGCCGACGCCGCCTTTGCCGCTGGAAATTGCGATAATATTTTTAACGCCTTCAATGCCTTGGCGATCGACCACTCCCTTCTGCTGTGGCGTCTCGGCTGTCACCTCCACCGCCACTTTTTCGACTCCTGGCAACTGTTTGACCGCTTTTTGGCAATCTTCGACAATAAATTCTCGCAGTGGGCAAGCAGGCGTTGTCAGCACTAAAGTAAAACTGACGACACCGCCGTCAATTTTTATGTTACGAATCATGTTCAATTCCACCAAACTCTTTTGCAGTTCGGGGTCTTGCACGGGTCGCAGGATTTCTAAGACTGAACTAACATCGAGTGTATTGGGCATTGTGTTCTCCACCATAGCTCTGCAATTGGGTTAGCGAATTTTCGATCGCACGTTTAAGTATATTTTTATTGCTATTTTTTAATGTAACTTCATAGCGATCATTTGCAGACCTACGGTGGCATAATTACATGACGACTGGATTTGGGATTCATCGCCCATCTAAAACTCAAATCTGACAACAGAAAATTTTATGACAGTTTCTACAACACTTAAAACCGCCACTTCCCCGTTTTTGCCGCCCGCTGACTCTAGAGCTAGAGTCAGCCAATTTATGAAAACCCTACAAGACGAAATTTGTCAATCCCTCGAACAGCTCGATGGCGTTGGCAAATTTAAGGAAGACTCTTGGGAACGCTCCGAAGGCGGCGGCGGACGTTCTCGCGTCATGCGGGAAGGCAATGTTTTTGAACAAGGGGGAGTCAATTTTTCCCAAGTCTGGGGCGAAAGTTTGCCGGCTTTGATTCTGGCAAAGCACCCAGAAGCCGCAGGTCACGATTTCTATGCAACTGGCACTTCGATGGTGCTGCACCCCCGCAATCCCTACTTGCCTACGGTTCACTTGAATTACCGCTATTTTGAGGCCGGCCCGATTTGGTGGTTTGGCGGCGGTGTGGATTTGACTCCTTATTACCCGTTGGCTGAGGATGCAGCTCATTTTCACAAAACTCTGAAAGCGGCTTGCGATCGCCACCATCCCGGATATTATCCGACATTTAAACTTTGGTGCGACGAATATTTCTATCTCCCCCACCGCCAAGAAACCCGCGGCGTGGGTGGCCTGTTTTTTGACTACCAAAGCGCTCAAGGCGCGCTTTACCGTGACCATAATGTCAAAGGCAAAGCGGCTGAGTGCAGCAACAACATCGGCGTGCCGGAACCTAGAACTTGGGAGTCGCTGTTCGCCTTCGTACAGGATTGTGGCCGGGCATTTTTGCCGGCTTACACCCCTATTATTGAAAAGCACCGATCGAAAGAATACGGCGAGCGCGAGCGTAATTTCCAACTTTACCGTCGCGGCCGTTACGTTGAATTTAACTTGGTGTACGATCGAGGCACGACCTTTGGCTTGCAGACCAACGGACGCACGGAATCGATTCTCATGTCCCTGCCACCTTTGGTACGCTGGGAATATTGTTACGAGCCAGAACCCAACTCTCCCGAAGCCGAACTCTACTCCAAGTTCTTAAAACCGCAAGATTGGGCGAATTGGATGCCTCAGCAGTCACCGACCTGAGTTAAACTACTGGGACAGTAACCACCGCGATAGATAATAAATTTGAGGGAAGGGTCAGTGATTCATATTGATCAAAAAACCCACACGCTTCAAGACGGTACAACAGTTATCGTCTTAGCACCGACAGGACGGTTGGACATCACTACAGCTTGGCAATTCCGCCTCAAGTTGCAAGAGTGTATTTCCAAACTTAGCCGCCATGTTGTAGTGAATCTTGGTCAGGTTAACTTTATCGATAGCTCTGGCCTGACCTCACTTGTAGCAGGTATGCGGGATGCGGATAAAGTTAAGGGAAGTTTCCGCATTTGCAATGTTCATCCCGAAGCCAAACTGGTGTTTGAAGTCACCATGATGGATTCTGTGTTTGAAATCTTTGAAACGGAAGAAGAAGCTCTAGAGGGGGTGCCACGCGCAAGTTGACCACTCCCGCTGGCATCGGTTGCGGTGTAAGCTCAATTTAAGCTTGAGGCTCACAAAATGCACCGGAGCCCTGCACAAGAACAGGAAGCAGGTAAATTCTTGCCAGCTTCCTTATGTTTTCTTTCTTTCTTGAGAGATTGAGAGGTTCACCAAAACACTAAAGTAGAAGAATAGGTCCAGGTAAAGTCTTGCCTTCTATCCTAGATAGCTAAATTTTTCTTCCTTGTTTCTTGTTGCTTCTTGCTTCAAACCAATATCTCAGGAGCAAAATCCTGACGCTTGACAAATCTAAAAGGGCCCATTAAAGCTCCCCAGATAGCCTTGCCTGTCGTGGGGCTTATTCCTTTGTCGTAGCTGAGAAATTCCTCGCCTGCGGCTTCAAATCCCAAGTCTACTTGGTAATTTTGCCCCCCGTAGGCAAAGCCGCAGCGAGTGCCCTCCGGCAAAGATGCGCGAAAGCGATAGCTGTTTGAGGCTAAATTTTCCACTGAAACCGAGAGGGTGCAGCCGGGGAGGAGTTGGATTTGCTCCTTCGTTAGCTTTCTAAGCAAGTCGGGGTTGCAACCGGCTCCTTTGACGGCTGTAATGTCGTTGAACATATAATACTGAGCTTCAATCAGTCCTGGCGCTATCTGTGAGTGCCTCAGTTGCACGATTCGAGGGCGGTATGGGTTGTCTAATTTCAGAATGTTGGCTTGTTCGGCAAACAGGGCAATGCTGGGTTCGGAAAATAACCGAACCGGCAGGGGTCTTTGCCACATACGAAGGTGGACGTACCACGTCGGCTCTGCTAGCGCTTGTTCCCGGTTGTCAAATTCGCCCGCCATGTACTGGGCTAAAGCTATTAATTCAGGAGAAATTGTCATGTTTGTTTGATGTTTCAGGATTAGGGGTTGACAAAAAAAACTTAATTGTGATAAAGGGTTAGCCGATCGGGGCAAGTCAGAAGATTAGATTTTTGACATCCACCCTGACCTAAAGGTACAGGGATTCCCAATCGTCACCGATTAGATTTCTGCTTCATAGCACCCGCCCTAACAGATTTGCTCTGTTCGGGTCTTACGGTCCCTCCACAGACTGACACGGCTAGCCCAGCCGCCAAAATGTTTTTTGCTGCGTTAATGTCACGATCGTGGTTTGCGCCACACTTAGGGCATTCCCATTCTCGAATATTCAACGGCAATTTTTCAACAATGTGACCGCAGTTTCCACAGCGTTTAGAGCTGGGAAACCAGCGGTCTATTTTTACAAACTCTCGCCCATACCACTGGCACTTGTAACTTAGCTGGCGAATTAACTCGCCCCAACTAGCGTCACTAATAGCAAGAGCTAATTTATGGTTTTTCACCATATTCTTGATAGCCAAGTCCTCAACGAAAATCGTTTGATTTTCACGAATGATTTGAGTTGTTAGCTTGTGCAAGAAATCTTTGCGGACATCGACTATTTGTGCGTGGACTCTAGCCAGTTGCACCCGCGCTTTTTCACGGTTACGACTTCCTTTTTGCTTTTTGGCTAGAGCTTTTTGCTTCCTTTTTACAGGGGATTCCAGGTTTATGAAGTACAGTAGCAGCAGCTTGTAAACCAGTTTTTAAAGTGCTTAATATTAACCAA
>NZ_JAUBTF010000048.1:58687-61289 GCF_036702355.1 Microcoleus sp. D3_18_C4 | reverse complement strand
AGTTAGGAGTTGGGATTCAATTAAATCTCAGCAAAACTTTTCATTATATCATAAAATTATTTTGCAAGAGATCTAATCAAATGGCGACACCAGTTGATTTTCCTAAATATCTGCAATCCCTGGTTGAGTCTTATAAAAAACAACAGCATCTCTACACGCTGACGGATTTACAGGTGGAGGTGCGGGTGGAAAAGCCACCGGAGGATCGATCGCAACCTCCATCCCCAGAAAAGAAACCAGAAACGAAAATCGAGCGGCTGGAAGTGCTGGCGGGACTCCGCAAGTACGTGCAGCAGGGAAAAGTGCTGCTAGTGGGCAAGCCAGGTTCGGGAAAATCGACGGTATTGCAGCGTTTTCGGTGGGAATTGGCACTAGAAGCGCTCAAGGAGGGCGATCGACAGATTCCGGTGTTGGTGCAGTTGAGGAGCGATCGCTCGATTAAAGACGCAATCTGTGCCGAATTTCGACAAGCAAAGCTCAGAGTGAGCTACACAGAGGTGGAGGATTTGCTGTTTGATAGCAGGTTGCTGCTGTTGCTGGATGGCGTGAATGAGATGCCATCGCAACAAAAGCGGCAGGATTTGCAGCTATTCCACGACGACCATCCCGATACGCCGATGATTTTCACGACGCGGGATTTGGCGCTGGGCGGATCTTTGGGCATTGAGAAAAAGCTGGAGATGTGCGCGCTGACGCAACCGCAGATGCGGGAGTTTGTGCACAAGCATTTGCCGCAACATGGGGATTTGCTGCTGCAACAATTGCGCGATCGCCTGCGAGAGATTGCCGAAACGCCGTTACTACTGGAAATGATGTGTAAGGTGTTTAAAAATAGCGGGAAAATTCCCCAGAGTAAGGGCGAGTTGTTTCAGGAGTTCGATCGCCAGTATGACGAGTTTAAGCGCGGTGCGTTGGTTTCGGATGATTTTCGGCGCTTCAAGTCGGAGGTTTTGCAGCAGTTGGCTTTTGTGATGTTGCAGGGTGACTCGCAGCGCCCCACCGATGGTTGGGTGGCTATTTCTCGCGATCGGGCTGAGGAGATTTTGGAGTGCTGGTTGCGCGATCGGGGGGTGGTGGATGCGCCAACGAAAGCGAAGGAGTGGCTAGAGGATTTGCTGGAACATCATCTGTTGCAGGTGGCGGCAAAGCCGGAGGAAATTGAGTTTCATCACCAATTATTTCAGGAGTATTATGCGGGGCGGGCGTTGATGAAACTGTTAGCTGAGAAGCATCAAGATGCGATCGACGATCGACGGTTGCAGCATTTCTATTTGAATTATTTTAAATGGACGGAGCCTCTGGCGTTCATGCTGTCGTTGTTGCGAGATGAGGTGCAGGCGGTGCGGGTGGTGCGGCTGGCATTGGATGTGAATTGGAGGTTGGGGGCGCGGCTGGCGGGGGAGGTGCAGCGGGTGTTTCAGAAGTGTACGGTTGGGTTGGTGGATCGGTTGGATGTGCCGGGGTGGTTGAAGGTTGAGCTTTTGGGGGAAGCGCGATCGGATGAGGCGATTCCGGAATTACTTAAACTCGTTGAACATTCAGACTCTGATGTGCGTAGGATGGCGGCATATGCCTTAGGCAATATCGGTGACGCTCAGGCGATTCCGGGATTACTTAAACTCGTTGAAGATTCAGACTCTCATGTGCGTAGGAGCGCGGCAGATGCCTTAGGCGCGATCGGTGACGAGCAGGCGATTCCGGGATTACTTAAACTCGTTGAAGATTCAGACTCTCATGTGCGTAGGAGCGCGGCAGATGCCTTAGGCGCGATCGGTGACGAGCAGGCGATTCCGGGATTACTTAAACTCGTTGAACATTCAGACTCTGATGTGCGTAGGAGGGCGGCAGATGCCTTAGGCGCGATCGGTGACGAGCAGGCGATTCCGGGATTACTTAAACTCGTTGAACATTCAGACTCTGATGTGCGTAGGAGGGCGGCAAATGTCTTAGGCAAAATCGGTGACGAGCAGGCGATTCCGGGATTACTTAAACTCGTTGAACATTCAGACTCTCATGTGCGTAGTATGGCGGCAGATGCCTTAAGCAAAATCGGTGACAAGGCAGCAATTCCCGGATTACTTAAACTTGTTAAAGATTCAAACTCTTATGTGCGTAGTAAGGCGGTAGATCCCTTAGGCAAAATTGGTGACAAGGCAGCAATTGCTGAATTACTTAAACTTGTTAAAGATTCAGACTATTATGTGCGTAGGAGCGCGGCAGATACCTTAGGCAAAATTGGTGACAAGGCGGCAATTCCCGGATTACTTAAACTTGTTGAAAATTCAGACTATGATGTGCGTAAGAGTGCGGCAGATGCCTTAGGCGAAATTGGTGACAAGGCAGCAATTCCCGGATTACTTAAACTTATTGAAGATTCAGACTCTTTTGTGGGTTGTAGTGCGGCAGATGCCTTAGGCAAAATCGGTGACAAGGCAGCAATTCCCGGATTACTTAAACTTGTTGAATATTCAGACTATGATGTGCGTAGAAATGCGGCAGATACCTTAGGCAAAATGGGTGACAAGGCGGCAATTCCCGGATTACTTAAACTTGTTGAAAATTCAGACTATGATGTGCGTAGGAGTGCGACAGATGCCTTAGG
>NZ_JAUBTF010000048.1:58114-58587 GCF_036702355.1 Microcoleus sp. D3_18_C4 | reverse complement strand
CAAAATCGGTGACAAGGCAGCAATTCCCGGATTACTTAAACTTGTTGAAGATTTCCACTATGATGTGCGTTGGAGTGCGGCAGATGCCTTAGGCAAAATCGGTGACAAGGCAGCAATTCCCGGATTACTTAAACTTGTTGAAGATTTCCACTATGATGTGCGTTGGAGTGTGGCAGAGGCCTTAGGCAAAATCGGTGACAAGGCAGCAATTCCCGGATTACTTAAACTTGTTGAAGATTCAGACTCTTTTGTCCGTAAGAATGCGGCAAAAGCCTTAGGCAAAATCGGTGACAAGGCAGCAATTCCCGCATTACTTAAACTTGTTAAAGATTTCCACTCTGATGTGCGTTGGAGTGTGGCAGAGTCCTTAGGCAAAATTGGTGACAAGGCAGCAATTCCCGCATTACTTAAACTTGTTGAAAGTTCAAACTCTGATGTGCGTAGGAATGCGGCAGAGGCCTTAGGCAAAATTG